>NZ_JAVRCE010000008.1:0-167864 GCF_034530915.1 Nostoc sp. DedQUE09 | reverse complement strand
CTTAGGGGATACCCAGCCCGTGAAGCAGCAAGTCTCTTATGTGAATTTGAGATGCCCCCGCTACATTGCTTGCAATTAGCGGTGAGAGTTGTCACAACTAGTACAACGCGGCAAAAATAAACCTATCATTTCATTACAGCCAGAAAGCCCAAAATGAAAGCTTTTTGATTTTTGCCTTGCGACACTAGCAGCCATAAAACCAAATGGTATTAGGGCAAAAATAATATTATTTGGCTAAATTATGGCCAAATATCAAAATTGATAATTAAGTTTTAGTGAACACTTAAGCATTCATTACTAACCTAGTTACCAACTTTACGAGTATATACTCTAAATAATTGTTATTTAGAAAGAATCAGAACAGTCATCGTCAATTTCTGCATCCCACTTGGCTGAGAGTACTTGTTCCATCATCGCTTCTATAGCGCTGACATTGAAGCTTCGCTCTCGTCGCTCTTGTAAAGGTGTCGAGCGGGGAATTAACCGCAGACACAATCCTTCTTGCATCAAATCGAAGTAGGTTTCTTGTTGCGATGACTGTTTTAGTTCCAAGTAATCAAAACTACAAACATTCAGATATAGCGCGCGGTTAGCCACTAAGGTAGACCTTTGCGGATTGGCAAAAACTTCCATCACATCCCCTTCACCCTCGCTCAGTACCTTATCTTCTTGGGTGTAGATGTAGTGGACTCGACCTAAATCTGCCAGCAATCGCCGGATGTCGAGCTTATTCACAATGATGCCCGTGTTAATAATGCACGGAGCTGGTATCCTGGTGTCGGGTAGATGGTGACTCATAGGAAAATTGCGATTGAGCTAAGGAGAGCAACAACATAGCTAAACTGTCATAATTGAATAGCTTATTTACTCCCTACATTTAAAAAAATATCAATTTTATGGGGCAATCGTCTAATAATTTGGAGTAAGTTTTTAGTTAACGAATACAAGACACAAATTTTGCTCCCTGATAGAATTTTCACTTCCTAAGATACTCGTTAACTGTATAATAAAATACTCAAAATTATTTATTTACCACTTAGACCAGCATAACAAAATTTTCAACGAGAATGTTTAATAGAAGTAAATCTTATTTAAAGTTTTAAAGTCTACTGATGTCGGTTGTACCGAAATTATGACTATTATCCAGCAATTTACCAAAAATTAATGTAATTCAGATGACGAAACAGCAACAGTGGTGGAAAAAGCTGCTGTTAAAGCTGGCAGCTAGTATCATATTTTACACAATTATTCCATTGCCGTATTTAAACGGCTTGGACTTTAGGGGAGTAGCACATCTTGCTTGCCTTGTAGGATTGATAATCGGGGGAATTTTAGGGTTTCTGGATACAGGGATGGATTATCTGGGGATGCCCGTGTTAACTCGTAGTGCTTTGGTAGTAAGTGTTTGGATTGCTATAACTGGAGGATTACACTTAGATGGGGCAATGGATACTGCCGATGGTTTAGCAGTAGGCAACCCAGATCGGCGACTGGAGGTAATGGCAGATAGTGCTACAGGAGCCTTTGGAGCAATGGCTGCGATCGCCTTGGTGCTACTGAAAATAACAGCTTTGACGGATATGTCAGAAAACCGTTGGTTATTGCTGATGGCTGCTTGTGGCTGGGGACGTTGGGGACAGCAACTAGCGATCGCCCGATATCCTTATCTAAAAGCTACTGGTAAAGGCGCATTTCACAAACAAGCCATTCGTTCTTACAAAGATTTGTTACCGGGATTATTGTTGTTGTTTAGTTTGAGTGGTTTACTTTGGCTAATAGATAAACAACAGCTATTTCTCGCACTGACAATCATAGTTGTTGGAAGTGCGATCGCCACTTTAACTGGCGCATGGTTCAACCACAAACTAGGTGGACACACAGGAGATACCTACGGCGCAGTTGTTGAGTGGACTGAAGCCTTATTTCTCTGCGTACTGACCGCTGTAGGAATTTAGGAGTGAGGAGTGAAAAGTGAGGAGTTAAAAATCCTAACTCTTAACTCCTAACTCCTAACTCCTAACTCCTAACTCAGCACTCAGCACTCAGCACTCAGCACTCTATTTAATCGCTTGCAACTTTGTCACTTTGAGTTTAAAAGCCCCAACCCCAGTTTCCCCAAAAGACCGGACACGAATAACATAATTCCCTGTCTCCACGATGCGAGTAAAGAGTAAGGAATTGCTACTACCATCAGGGCCGTCATCATTTTCTGCCAGAGTTGAACCATCAGGTGCCAGCAGTGTGATGATACTGTCAAAGTTTTCTGATGACAGGTCAACTGCTAAATTATCACCCTTCTGCAACTTCACTGTGTAATCACGGGCAAACCCACCTTGACCGGTGGGAATGTCTTTTTCTGACAGGCTATCAGAAAGTTCAGTACTGTTAGATAAAGGAATTGGACTATACAATTTATTTTGAGCAAAAGCTGCACTGGTACTAATGCCTATTGCCAGCAATGTGGCAGGAATGATGATGAGTTGTTTTAAACCTGCCGCCAAAACTTTATTCATACATTTCAAGCAATTTTTCTACAAAAATAGGGTAATTCGGTCAATTTATACATTTATCTGTCAAAGCTTGCCCATTGCTTCTTAATTTATCCGTCTTTGACGGCAGTGGCTACAGCAACTAATCCTAAGACCACAATTCCATACTGACGAAGTGTTTGCACAGCAGACCTGGCAGTAGCACCAGTAGTATAAATGTCGTCTACCAACAGCACTGGGACATTTGGAGGACGATGGCGAAATTCTTGCCCAATAGCAAAAGCTTTGTCCAAGTTTTTTTCTCGTTTAGATACCGACAAACCAAACTGCGCTTCAGTTTCTCGCACTCTTGCTAAACCGTTTAGTCTCAATTTTAATCCAGTTATTTCGCAGAAGCTTTGTGCTATCAGTGCGGCTTGATTGTATTTACGTTGTTTTTGTTTGCTAGCGTGAAGTGGGATAGGAACTACTAGAGGCTGGCTATCTCGCCTTGGTGAATTTAACAACCATGCTTCTCCTAACCATTGACCTAAAGGACGAGCTATTTGCGGTTGATTTTCATATTTCATCGCTGCGATCGCTCGTTTCACTGGGCCACCATATTCCCCCCAGCCAAACACTGGTATAGGCTCTTGCCATAGAGAAATCGGGTCTTTACGTTGACATTTTTGCAGTTGTCTGGTGCAGTTATGACAGAATTCTTGGGAAGTTGCGCGTTGACATAGAGGGCAATGGGATTGGAGAAAAAGATTGAGTAAGCCTGTGAGATTTTTAATCCAAGGGTGCATTTAGAATTGTCCTTTGTCATTAGTCATTAGTCATTAGTCTTTGACCAATGACTTAACATACACGCGATCGCACCTTGTTGTTTCTACTCCTGTTGCTGGACTGTAGCCATTGCTTTCATACAGCTTGACTGCTTCCACCAAAACGCTGGCGGTTTCAATCCAAATTTGCCCAAAACCACGCTTTGCGATCGCTGCTTCTAGCTGTTGTAACAAATATTTCCCTAATCCTAAACCCCTGATACTGGGCAAAAGATACATTTTGCGGATTTCTACAGCTTTTTCGCCTCGGTGTATGGGGTAGTATGCTCCAGTACCTACTAACTGACTTTGGTGTTCAATTACCCAAAACTCTCCCCCAGTAGCTAAATAACATTCCTCTACTCGCAGCACGTCTTGGTCAGCACCCTTGGGTTCCCAAGCCAGACCGTATTCTGATAACACATAACTGATGACTTCAGCGGCTCTTGTGCGATCGCTTTTCACCCAATCACGAATTAAAAAATCTTGATAATAGTTTTTCATTACCATTTGCTGGTCAAGTTTACACAGAAAAATTTTCCGCATCTATATCCCAATTTACTCAGCAAATAGCTTTTTTGGCAGAGTCCATTTCAGGCTGTACTCTCAAGGCGTGAATTATGTCAGTGCTGAGAAAAGTCATCTTTAACAAAGAAATCAGTTCTACATCTACCTACATCATCAATACACAACCAGCTAGATTTCTGCCAATTATTACTGATTGAAAAATTGTTTATGGCCTTAAATTATATTTATTATGTAAAAAATAATTCCAAAAGATGTTCGAACTCTGCTTTTTTTTGCAAAATTTGCCTGTATTGCGATTGCATCATCGGCTGCAAGATGTTTGGCAATAGGGACATCGATTTTTTTGGATGCACCCGTAAAAACTGCAATCTTTCTTGCTAGTTTTTTCTTGATTATAAGTCCTGTAGTTGTTGAGTTTGAAAGAGTTATCCGAAAGGGGTTGCGAAAAAACGAGAACGCACCCGTTCGGGTCTTCGACATTGATGTTTTAAATCAGTGAATCGGTGTCACCCTTTGAGGAACGACAGCCTGTCTGCATAAATAAGAGGGGTAAAGGGTAAAAGGTTGATAATAGTCTCCCACCATAAGAGCAATAGCAATAGCTTTTTACCCTTTCCCTTGCCCCTTACCGTTCAGGGTAAATAACTTCTGATACACTTCCTGCTCCTGCCTTCTTGTATTAAGGCAATGTTGCTTCAGAAATGCTCAAAGTTTTGTTGGCGTCAGCTTTCGAAGACTCATTTCCTGGAACGGATGCAGTTATCTCCCCAATGGCGCTGTCGTTTGTCCCGCTACCAGGACGCAAGGCACTTAAAGCAGTCTTAATCACAACGGCTGTAGGTACTGCCACAATTACACCCAACAGTCCGCCAATTCTTGCCCCTGTTAAGACCGAAATTAAAATCCAAACTGGATTTAAACCGGTAAAACTGCCTAAAATTCGCGGGGCAATTAAGTTTTCGAGAATTTGCTGTACAATTACCGCTGCGATCAACACTCTCACACCCATTGAAAAATCTTGCAACGCCACCAATAGTGTAGTCATTGCAATGCCTACAGAGCCGCCAAAGGGAACGAGAGCCATCAGACCAATAGTTAGTCCGAATAGCAATCCAAATGGCACTTTCAGCCACAAAAAGGTAGGAATAAGGGCTGAAGCCATACAGGTAGATAAAATCAACTGGGTGATGAAGAAATTTTGAAAGCTTAAGCGGACTGTTTTAGAGAAAGGCTCACGAAATTTATTAGGTAGCCATTCGACTAAACTTTGCCAGAGTTCACCCCCGTGCTGTAAAAGATAAAAAGTCAAAACCATCGTCAAGAGAATATCTAGCAGACTAGTAACTGTGAGTACAGCCAGATTTAAAACTTGTCCAGCGATCGCTTGTAATTGTCCTTTGACGCGATCGTTGATTTGCACCACTAGAGCATCGAGGTTAATCGGTAAGCCAAAAGTCTCAGCTTTTTCGTTTAATATCATTAACTGAGAGCGTCCAGAGTCGATTAACTCTGGCAAACGCGCCACCAGCTGTTGAGCTTGGGTAAGAGCCAGGGGAAAAAGTGTCACACCCAATGCCAATAAAATCGATAAAGCCAAGAGAAATACTAAAATAGCAACTTGCTCTCTCTTAGCACCATGATGCTCCATCCAGCTCACGGGGTAGTTGAGCAGAAATGCTAGCACTGAGGCTCCGACTAAAATGACTATGAGAGAATGGAAATAATTGAAAAATACCGAAATTGCCCAACCATTGATAACTAGCAGCGGAGCGAATAGCGCGATCGCCCCGATTCGCGCTATTGGAGTGAATGTTTGCCACCAGTCGAGTAGCTTACGTGTCTGCATTTTGAGCTGATTGCGGAATAGAACTAAATGAAATTTTTCTTTACAGCTTATTATCTCTAACTATACAAGTCTTATTCATCCTTCTAGTTTAGGAGTTAGACTAACCCCAATGAAGAATTTTGAACCAAAAGAGAATGGGGAGTGGGAAATGGGGAGTGGGGAGTGGGAAGCAGGGAAGCAGGGGAGTAGAGAAGCAGGGGAGCAGGGGGAGAATAATAATGCCCCTTACCCCTTATCCCCAGAGGGGACCCCACCATCCCCAATGCCCAAAACACAGTTGCTTTTACATTTAGTTCCGATCGTCGGCTTTTTTCCATCCTTGTGGACGCTCTATCGGGGCCAGGGTAGTCGGGAACAACTTGCTATTAGTCGTCTGTCTATTACTTTGGCACTTACTTGGTTGTTGAGTTATCTATTATTAGCTACCGGGGCAGCAACTTCAGATTTTTTTTCGCTACGTCTATTTATCCTCAATAGCTTTCTCACATCAGGTTACTTTTTAGTAAGTATTTGGTTGATTTTGCGCCTAATGCAGGGCAAATCTGGTCGTTTACCAGGGTTTAGTAATTTAGCTGAACGAGTGCTTGGCAAGTATTTATCTTAATTTTTTAAGGTGAGAAATTGTCGGTGTTTTTACTGAATTTTGGAAAATTTCTGGCTGATTTCTCTATATATCTAGTCAAATCCAGTTTATTATTGCCATACTTCAGTAAAACATCTCCAGGTTGTCCCAAAAAAAGAATAAATGCTGCTATAAGTGTTGTGGTTGACACTACATTAAAAAAGTTAGCACCGATAATTAAGAGTTAGCTATTATGGGTTGATTTGTTTGGATGTTTTTAGTCTGCAAAATTACTGAATTTGATTAGTGAGTAAGTGTGAGGAAGTCTGTGACCATTCAAAGAAGTTCGGCGGAAGAAAACCAGTCGGGAAAAGCCTCAAAGTCCAATAAAAAAATTCCCCAAAACTCGATATCAGGACGTTGGCTGTGGTTTTGGGTAGGTATGGGTGGTATTGCGATGGTATCTGCAACAGCGGGGGCGCTTTTAGCAGTGTCTTTGACGAGTACGCCTTTGCAACAAGCGCAGCTAACTCCCAAGGATGAGGCGGCCTTTGATAGCGATCGCATTTCTGGAGGTGTGCTGCGATTTTCAGAATTAACTCGTCCAGTGAATCTTTTGGTGATGGGAATGAGCGTACTTCCCCCAGATATCCAAAACCCTCCTGAAGAAACCAAAAACCTCAAATACCTACCCCAAGTAAACTCTTTTGATGGTCTTTCCGATGTGATGCTCTTGGTCAAATTTGATCCAGAGACGAAAAAAATAAATATGCTCTCCATACCTAGAGATACCCGCACGGAAATAGAGGGGTATGGAGTGAAAAAAATTAACTCCGCCAACCTTGAAGGTGGGCCAGCTTTGACTGCCAGAACTGTTAGTAATCTCTTGGGTGGGGCGGGAATCGATCGCTATGTCCGAATTAACGTTTTGGGAGTTGCCAAACTGATTGATGCTTTGGGTGGCGTAACTGTTTACGTTCCTAAAGATATGAAATATCAAGATGATTCTCAGCATTTGTACATCAATTTGAAGGCTGGTAAGCAGCATCTCAATGGCGACCAAACATTGCAATTGCTGCGTTTTCGCCATGACGAACTCGGTGATATTGGTCGGATTCAGCGCCAGCAAATGGTCATGCGTGCTTTGATGGAGCAAACACTCAACCCAGCAACTGTTGCTCAATTACCTAAAGTTCTTGATGTCGTGAAAGACCATATTGATACTAACTTGACTGTTGAAGAGTTAGTGGCGCTAATGGGTTTTGGAGTACGGACAAATCGCTCTAATATGCAAATGTTAATGCTGCCAGGTCGCTTTAGCGAGAAGAATGAGTATGACGCTAGCTATTGGTTGCCCAACAAAGATGGGATTGCAAAACTAATGGCTCAACACTTTGGTTTGGAGTCAGAACAGGAACAGCTGGCAACTACAACTAACCCCCGCTCTTTGCGTGTAGCAATTCAAGATAGTACAGGTGGCGATCGCTCTAACCTGCAACCGTTAATTAGAGCTTTGGAAAAATCTGGATATCGCAACATCTATCTGGCCAAAGCATGGGGTGAACCCTTAGATGTAACTCACATTGTCGCCCAACAAGGAGATGGTGACAGTGCCGAGTCAATTCGCGGCACTTTGGGATTTGGAGAAGTGCGCGTGGAAAGCACTGGTAACCTTGGCTCAGATATCAGTATCCAGGTAGGTAAAGATTGGTTGGAACAAAAATCTATTTTGGAGAAGTCGTTGACACCCTAAAAGGTATATTTGCTGATACTGAATTTACTACTTGGCTCAGTTCTTGGAGTTTAGTTGCTACTACACCATTGGTTAATAATTCTTCTGCTTTAGCTAAACCCTCTGCCATATCTGAACAAATACCACTCCGCCATAGATAAAATCCGCCATTCCATAAGGCTGTTTGCATCAATTCACTTGGTTTACCTGCCAAAACCTCTTGAATATCCGCCACCAGTTCTTCAGTAGTTCCAAGGGGTACGTTCTTGGTAGTAAAACCGTAATCGCGCGGTACGAGGTGCAATCGTTCTACCTCTTGGGGTGCTACGGATGAAGATAAGCTGATGATTGCAGTGCGATCGCGCGGTAAGTCGCAACTACCTTCCAACCCTTTGACTAATGTAAATTTTGTCACTCCCCGCAGTCCTAGAGCTATCTGAAACATCCCTTCTGTCGGTGGATGGACAAACCCAGCAATTACGTGGGCATCACCAGTATAAGGACACCAGATTAGCTCCATTGTCGCCAACGGCGGACGTTTGCCAAGTTGGTCGCGGTACTCCCAAATACTTGTAGTTAAGGGAAAATGCTGAGGTAGATAAATAAAGCCGATTCCCGTTTGCTCAAACACTTGTTGAGTTTGTGCTAGGGGTAAAACAGTCCAATCGACTCCTAAACCCTGCCAAATATCTATCAGGGGTAAGCCGTACTTCGTTGCTAGGCGATCGCTACCATGCATTACCACTGGTTGTCCAACTGCGGCGAGTAATAAAGCTGTTACCGGACTAATCGGTGCTGTACGTGTCCTCCCATCATAAGGGATGCCAAGAGCGATCGCTGGTCGCCCAGAGGCTATGGGTTGCAGTTTTGGCCCCAGTTCTTCATAAGCATCCAACATTCCAGCTAACTCTTCTCCCGTAGGACGCTTGATTCGGTGAGCAATCAAAAACGCCCCAATTTGGGCTGGTGTCGCTTCACCCAGCAGCATCATTTTAGTAGCAATGGCTGCTTGGGCGCGAGTTAAATTCTCGGCTGTGTGGTTTCCACTGCCTACTTTTTGCAGAAATTCCCGAAATACATTGCTCATTTTTCCTTTGTCCTCTGTCCACCGTCATTTGTCTATTGTCCTTTGTCTTTCGGGATAACCGAAGATGACTCATGACCGAATTTTTTATTTTGGATTTAATAAATAAATGTGAGTTCGACTAACTAAAAATAGCAGGATGTAGAGCAGGTAAGTCTTGGAGATAGATATCAAGAAATGGTTGTTAAGGCAAATAAGTCTCAGCAGTCAAACCGCAATTAAATTGACAAGTAAATTGAAAACATTACGATGTCTAAAGTCCGTAAAATACATTGATAATCAGGACTTACCGACAGTTTTAGCATCAATTTCATTATTAAGCCCAGAACGCTAAGAATAACGGCTTTTATTATTGCCCAGCAAAGCTTTCAGGCTATTTGTAGACCTTTTGACATACTATCTACTGAAGAACCAAAATTTTTATAATTCTTTAGATAGATTGTATTACATGCTTAATTACTGCTAGTTGTTAAAGAATAGACGGCTGATGGCAATAAATCTTAGCACGTCATTCGTGTAACCGAGGTCGCCAGAGCAATCCAGGTTTTTTTCTACACTTTAAGAAAAGAAATTTCCACGTTAGGTTTTGATAGTTCACAAATTTCCTGGCTCTTGAAAGCGATACTTGGCCGCTTTCAAGAATCAGAAGATTTTTTGCAACTGCCTCACCTTCCATCTGCCAGAGAGTCAGTATGAAAGACATCGAAATTGAGATCGTTGATAATTTTGAAACGTTTCAAGCGATCAGAAACCATTGGGACGCCGTATACAAAACCGATCCTGAAGCTCAATTCTTCTTGTCTTGGACTTGGATATCTGGTGTGGTGAAAAGATTGTGCAGCCATTCCCGTGCTGCGTGGTTTATATTAGCAGCAAAATCAACTGCCCCAACTTCAGAGTATGTGGCATTTTTTCCGCTAGAAATTGGGATCGCAGAACATCCCGAAGGCTGGCTCCAGAGTCGTCTGTCGATGATGGGAGTTGCAGATTCAGAGCATCTTGGGTTTATTTGCTTGCCAGAGTACGAAGTAGCAGTCACTTCTGCCTTTGCCAAATTCCTTCAGCAACAGCAGGAAACTTGGTCTATTTTTGAAGTCGAAAATATTCAAACGAGCCAAGGTCGAATGAGTCGGTTCCTGGATCAGTTCTCCACAGAAGCCTTTGAATTAGCACAACAGGAACGGTTGAGCGATTTAGTAGATCAAATTGACAATAGCATTGTTCCGTACATCGCTTTGCCAGACGACTGGGAACAGTACCTGCAAACCATCGTCAGCTCCAACACTCGACAGAAAATCAGACGCCTCTTGAGAAAAGTTGAAAGCTCCAACGAGTTCCACCTGACTCAGGTCAACGCAGAGAATTTAGATATTCATCTAGAGATCCTCTTAGGATTTTGGCAAACCAATTGGGAAGGCAGAAAAGGCGCAGACTACTGCAAAAAAATCGTAGAGAACGTCGGGTTGTTTTTGCGTCATTGCTTTGAACACCAAAGCTTATACTTACCAGTGCTCTGGCGAGGAAACCAACCAGTGGGCGCGATCGCCAACCTAATGGATTTTGATCGCAAAACGGCTCTCTTCTTCATGGCAGGTCGTGACGACACCGTGAAAGAGTTTTCTTCTGGTCTGGTTCTTCATGCCTATGGAATTCAACATGCGATTGACAATAAATTTAAAGTTTATGATTTCCTGATGGGCAACGAGGCATACAAGTTTTCCTTTGGAGCCAAAGCCCGTCAGATCAAAACCATGCTGATCCAGCCCAAGCGATCGCACCAAATTCAAGCGCTAAATTTAAGAACAATTCCGGAAGCACTCCACCGTTTTACCCATTACCAACAAACCAACCGACTCGATTTAGCAGAGCAAGGCTATCGTCAAATTCTCAACGTGCAACCTCAACACCCAGACGCACTCTATCGGTTAGGAGTCTTGATGCACCAGGAAGGAAATTACTCAATGGCTGAAGAGTTGTTCAGAAATGTCCTTCAGGTGCAACCTCAATATGTGAAAGCCTGGTTTAGTTTAGGCAATTTGCATCAAGCTCAAAATCAATTACCAGAAGCACAAGCAGCATATCAGCAAGCTTTAGTATTCCCCCCCGAATCCTCAATGCTTTCATTAGCAATCCATCATAATCTTGGCTATACGTTGCAACAACAGAATCAATGGGAAGCTGCGATCGCCCATTACCAAAAATGCCAAGAACTCCAGCCCAATTCCATCGAAGCAGAAGTAATTTTGGCAAATGCTCGCTACGCGCAAGGAACATTACCCCCAGAAAAGCAGCTGCATTACGCCACCCTCAACTACGAATTGGGTAACAAACGAAAACAGGTAGGTGATTTCAAGGTTGCGATCGAATACTATCGCCAATCCATCACAATGCAGCCCACTTTCGCAGAAGCTCACTATCACCTCGGCATCGCATTCCAAAAACTAGGAAACTTGGACGAGGCGATCGCACATTACCAAAACGCCCAAGCCCTGAAACCCGACTACCTTCAAGCCGAAGTGAGTTTAGCGAATGCTCTTTATGCTCAGGGAAAACTGCCCTTAGAAAAACAAGCACATTCTGCTGCCCTCAATTATAAATTAGGCAACAACTGCAAACAGGCAGATGATTTAGAAACTGCAACGGAATACTATCGGCAATCTATCGTCCTCAATCCAAATCAACCAGAAGTTCACTATCATCTAGGATTTGTCCTAGAAGAAGAAGGAGACATGGACGATGCGATCGCACATTACCAAAGTGCCCAAACCCTGCGACCCAACTACCTTGAAGCCGAAGTAGGAATCGCAACTGTCTTCTATGCACAAGGCAAGCTATCCGCAGCAGATCGAGATCGCTATGCTGCACTCAATTACGATTTGGGCAAGGTTCATCACCAATCAGGAGATATCAAAGCTGCAATCAAATACTATGAGCGAGCGATCGGACTAAAACCAGATTTGACAGAGGTTCGCGATCGTCTACGCCAAGCACTGCAAGAAGAGGACGGTATTAAAATTAAGGTCAGTGTTGCAAAACAATAGAAGGCAAGTGCCCGATTGAAAATCGCTGTAAGATGTGTAGCACTTTATTAACTTGATTCTTAATAAACTCAGGACTCTTTCAAGTTCGTTAATTCTTCAAACCTATATTTGTCAAATTTTCAAGCTTTATAGCCGTAGTCACATAGGTTAGGACAGTGTTGATTGCTCAAAGGCTTGAAACGACCGGGTTCTTACTCAGCACTCAGCACTCAGCACTCAGCACTTTGCTATATCAACAGTCGAACTTACATTAGCTTAATATTTTTCTCGCTCCCAGATAGATGATCACAAAGACGCGATAAATCGCCGTCTCTACAAAACGACTGATTATTGTAGAGACGGCGGTTCATCGCGTCTCTTTCCAAAACAGAGAATGCTGATTACCAAATTAGCTTTTTACTACACAATATATACAGTAAAATTAACTAGGTTATCCTGACCAAATCGCAGTAAATCACCGTTAAGTAGGCGATACTGCATACCGGGAGTCAAAGGATTATTGTTTAAATAAATACCATTTGTACTCATATCAACAATCATGTAGGAATTTTGTGACCAGTCCCAATCGACTCGCGCATGACGACGAGAGACTATTCCCTCACTGGGAATGCCGGTCAAGTCAATCTCTGGCGGCGCTATTCCTGGACTCTGACTGCGGCGACCAATATAACCTCCTTCCCCAACGAGGTGAAATTCTCTGCCGGTGCTATGAATCAGCTTTAAGGCTGGCGCTCTTTGAGGCGGAGGGGTATAAACAGGTGGCGTTGGTTGATAGGAAACTCGTGGCTGATAGACTGTTGAATAATCAATGGGAGCTTGTTGGGGAGCTTGGTAGTTAGGTTGGTCTGTAGGCGGCCGCTGATACTGAACAGGTGGTTGACTAGGCTGTTGTTGAATAGGCGGAGGTTGACTTGGTGGTTGTGGTGTAGCGGAAACTACATTACCCACAGGGGTGGAACACCAAGGACAAACCTTAGCATTGTTAGGCAAGGCGCGGTTAAAATATTCGCAACTAGGATTAGGGCACCGATTTGCAGGCATAAGAATTTATATCATCAGGCATAGGTTGTAAAGCTACGAGACCTACTTTACTAAGTAAACATTGACCCTGACGAGTAGTTAGCATCTGGGCAAATGTAGAACCACCATGTAGGCGGTTGCTGTCTTTAGGGTACACTACAAAAATACGGTATCCCAAGGCGTAGCTTTGGAAAGTTGTGACATCAACATAATAATCATCATGTTGACACAAATCATCTGAGGGATTAATTGAGCGACGATCGCGCTTTTGAAACAGAGGTTGAATAGCAGGCTTTTTACCATCTGCGATCGCTAGAGGATAGCCAGTACACTGACTCAAAGTTTTACTGATAATCCCAAAACTGATAATACCAGTAGTTCGCCCATCTAAAGTTTCACTGCGTATTAGGTTTTGGGTTTTTGTTGTATCAAGTTTAGTAACTTTCGCTGCAAATAAAGCTTCGTCTTGAGGAGCATTTTGCAGAACTATTTGTTGAAATTTACTGATTGCTTCTGGTTCAGTTGGGGCAAAAGGTTTCACAGGCAGATTTGGAAGTTTGGGATTAATCTGCTGCCAATTAGTAATTTTACCTGTGTAAATTTGACGCAATTGCTCAAGATTGATTTTCCCCCCAAGAGCATTGGCAAGATTTGAGTCTCTTTTATTAAATGCGACAAAAACAACTAAACCATCATAAGCTACTTCTTTTTTGACAAGTTTATCTGTAATGTTGTCTACCAAACTAGTAATTGCAAAATCTTTTTTGTTTGTTTGAACTTCTTCGATACTTTTAATCGGATTATTTATATTTGATGACAAAACAGATTTATAGTCAAATGTTGCTGTTGCATCTGGCTTTGGTTTGGTCAATAAATCTCCTAAACGACTGTTGTCTACTAATTGCGTTAAAACAAAACTCCATGTACTATCTTTTTCTCCTGTATAAGTAAATTGTCCAGAAGGAACGTTAGGGACTTCTGAAAAATTTCGCACAAGTTTAGACCATTGGATATATTGATTAGGGTTATCTGTTTTCCTACCCCAAAGCCAATACCAAATTCCCCCACCAAGTAGTAATAAAAATAGGATTAATAGCAAAAGTAAGGGCGTTGGCAAAGGCTTTTTTATTTCTTGAGAACCTGGCGAACGCACTGAACTTGAACTTTTAGCACGATCTTCTTGAGGAAGTTCTAGTAGTGCTTTACGAGCCGCTTCTGCACTCTCAAAAGGGGTTTCTAGCCGAATTAAGCGATAAATAAACTGCTTTAAATAGCTATCGGTATCCGGCCATTGTTGATTATCTCTAGGATTGAGAGGCTGGTTAGATGAAAAATTAGTTGTCCGACCTACCCATAAATAAAAGGCTAACAATCCTAATGATTCTAAATCTTGCTCAGGTCTGGAGGGAGCAGGTTGAGGAATAATCGGGGGAATAAATAAGTTTTCCCAGATAGCTAAATCACAAAAGTATATAGAAAATTTTTGATTATTTTCTACTTTAATCAAAGTACTATCTAAATTGATATTGCCGTGAGTGATACCCAGTTGTATTTGATTGGAGGGAAAACGCAGCTTTTGAGTGTGGAGAAACTGGAGAGTTTGTAAACCTTGATTTAAGACTTCACGCACCTCAAGAGATGTCATTGCTCCCTTTTCTATGAGATACTTACCTAAAGTTTGGGATGACTCTATGCCTTGAGTAATTAAATAGCAGCGTTCTCCTTTTTCATCTGCGATCGCTTCTTTAGTTTCCACCAGACGGAAATTTTGAATTCGACTATCGGCTAAACTTACCCCACCTACACGTTTAAAAGTCTCTTTCCGCTTTTTAGTCTCACTTTCATTAAAAGAACGATTGGGGAGCAAATATTCTTTGATGATTACAGGTTGTTTATCTTTAAGTTGAACACCTGAGTATAAACGGCCTAAACCGCGCACGCCAACAAAACTAGTTATTTGATAAGTTCCCTGACTTCCTTTAATCTCAGCCTCCTGTGGTAAAGTTGCTGGAAAACCACATTCCAAGCAAAACTTAGCACCCTTGATTTGCTGCGCCGTTTGAAAGGGGCGATCGCAACTTAAGGGAGAATTGTACGAGCAGGGGTATTCTTGATAAAAAGATTCAAATGAAGCCATATCCAAAAAGTTTCGTGAATTGCGCCGACTACTTCAGTCGCGCTCAAGCATGAACTAATCCTAGCTTGAGGGCAGTCACAATTGCTTGAGTCCGGCTAGTAACCTTCAATTTTTCAAAAATACTGGTGAGATGCGCCTTAACAGTAGCAACTGTTACATACAAATGTTTAGCAATTTCTTCATTAGAAGCACCTTGAGTTAACCAGTATAAAACCTCTTGCTCTCTTTCCGTTAAATGCACCTCATGACATGCTTTTACACAAGAATCTGAGTAAGCTTGAAAAAACCGGAAAAATCGACTAGCAACTTCTGAAGGTAGATAAATTTCTGACCTGGTTACAGTGTCAATAGCTTCACATAATTGGGTTGCCACACGATTTTTAAACACATAGCCTGCGGCTCCTCCCTGCATAGCTCTAAAAATCCAGTCGTCTTCTTGATGAGCCGACAATACTAAAACTTTGCCACTGTAAGCAGCTTCTTTAAGACGTGCCAGAACTGTAATTCCATCACATCCTTTCAATTGCATATCCAGCAAAATTAAATCTGGACACTTTTGAGTTGTAAACTTTAAAACCTGTTCAACAGAATCTGCATCACCAATAACTTCTACAGGTAACGCAGAATTAATACTATAAAAATTTAGGAGAGTACGTAATCCTTGACGAAAGCGTTCTTCGTCATCTACGAGTAAAACCGAAAGTTTATTATTATCATTAGCCATATCTTTAATTACGAATTACGAATTACGAATTATAAATTAATTTACGCTCCTTGAACGAGGTAAAATCATTGAGAATTGTGCCCCACTTTCTGATAAAACTTGTGCCCAAATGCTTCCTTGATGATCCAAAATGATTTTTTTAGCAATAGTTAAACCCAGTCCTGTGCCTCCTTTGCGTCGAGAATAAAATGGGGTAAATATTTTTTGTAAGTCTTCTTGAGACAATCCTGGCCCTTGATCGGAGATTTTAATTAAAACTTCATCTTGGAAAATTTGCCAGCTACAGGTAATAGTTCCTGAATTAGGACTAAAATGAGCGGCATTACTGAGGATATTATCAAAAACTTGTTTCATTTGTAATTTGTCTATCTTCAGTATTGTCGATGTATCGGGAATCAATATTTTAAGTTTTTTCTGACTAATTAGAGGTTGCAAATTGGTGATACTTTCACCCAGTAAACTTCTTAAATCTTGATGTGTTACCCTTAATTTTGTACTTTGACCGCAATCAATTAGTTCATTTAAATTAGTATCTAAATCTTGTATACTTTCGCTGATGATTGTTGCTTGCTCTTGCCAAGGGCTATCCTCTAAACCTAAACAGAGATTATGTGCATACAATCCTATGAGTCCTAAAGAGTTACGTAATTGATGACCGACTCGATGCAAAATATCTTCTAGGAGTTTAATTTCAGTTTTTTGTCTGCCATAGTCCAAGGAAATATCTATATACTTACTCAGCAGCATAGCAGAGCGTTTTACATATAGTTGTAAATTCGACGAGAGAGGTTCATGACTAATGATTTGAATATATTCAGTTTTTTGATTTCTATAAGATATGGGGCAAATGTAAGAAATGGATGAAAAGTCCTTAAGCTTAAATTCCTGTAAATTCAAAACAGGCGGAAAATCTGTAAGCCATGCTTCCGATCGCAAATAAGCTAAAGTTTTTGGGGAAAAAGGAACTTGGTCTTGACCATAATTTATCACCTCTTGATTAGCTCTCAATAATGAATCATGATAGACAATGCGAGCGAAAAAAATTGGATACTTACTAGTTAACTGCTCAGACTCCAGTCGACAAAAGCTTTGGATGTCTGAGGAACTCAAATAATTAGAGCCATTGTCTAGTTTTTGTACAGAAAAGCCTAGTGTCATAGCTTCACTCGCTTTTTGCAACCAAATGTTTTTACTCTTCTGCTGACCAGTATAAAATTATGCAGTCTCAGCAATGTTTATTTTTTTGTTAAGTTCTCTTTTGAGATAATTCATACAAATAATTATTAAGGTTTGTATTCACACGCGTATTAAGCTAACTTTGCTGTGTAAACAAGTTTGTAGTAAGGACTTTAGTCCTGATGTTAAGCACTGAAATGCTGACTACGTACCCAAGCTTTCGTTAGTTTAATGGACTACTTGGGTCGGCTTTTCAGCCATTAGTGTCAAGTTAAGATGAAATCACTGGGGTCAACTAGTATAGCTAGGGACTGGATGAAAAGTCTTTTTGTGTTTAGGTTTTATCCTCCTCAAATTAAAATTGAACAAAAATAATAATCGGCTGCCTGAATTCAATAAACGACACCCCGAATTCAATAAACGACACCCCGAATTCAATAAACGGCTGCCCGAATTCAATAAACGACACCCCGAATTCAATAAACGGCTGCCCGAATTCGATGAATATACCTTTGACATTTGGGCTAACTTGACACCAATGCTTTTCAACCCACCCCACAAGAAAAAAATATAGTGCGTCCAATTAAGAACTGCTCCAGATTAATCTACAAACTGAAGTTGCTGCTTTACGGATTCTTGACCCAATACCCGATTTAAAAAATATCGACAAAAGTCTAATTAACTTTAGAAGCCCGATACATATACTGTAGAGGCATCTGGATTAGCTACCAGCAGAACATCTTCATGCTTATCTTCGTTCTTCAAACTTTAGCCGAAATTCTAGCTGGAGGAACCTCACTTACCAGTACAGAGCAAATTGACTTTAGCCATCCTGGTAATCGTAGGGAAGAGGGAGCAGGCCCGACTCTCAATTTATATATTTTTGATATACGTGAGAGTAAGCAGGTACAACATTCTGGCAGGCAAGTAGAACGCAAGCTAACACGCGCTCTACAACCTGCCACTGTAAATTGGGCACCAGCTTGGTTTGATGTTTCGCTGCTATTAACAGCCTGGGATAGAACAGCTTTAGGTGAGCATCACTTTATTAGTGAGGCATTGACTGTGCTGTTGCGCCATCGCACCTTGGAAGAGGAGTTTTTGGTTCCTGAATTACGGGGCTATGGTAATTTAAACATGACAGTTGCCCTAGAGCCGCCAATTGAGATTGGCTCTTTATGGAGCGCTCTCAGTGTGCCATTGCGTTCAGCCTTATATTTGACAGTTACAATACCCTTCGAGCCACAACCGACTCCAGTGCCTTTGGTTTGGGAGCGAATTTTCAATTTGCGAAATCAATTGTCTCGCGATAGTGACAGTTTAGTATTAACCAGACGAGTTGCGATCGCAGGTATTGTCAAAAGTGCGGTGACAAATTTGCCGCTGGTAGCGACAGAAGTGGCTGTGAGGGGAACTGAAAAATCCATATTAACCACTAAAGAAGGGCTGTTCTTTTTTGAAGACCTTCATTTAGGTAATTATGTTTTGACTCTGAATCATCCGGGCTATTTACCCCAAAACGTCAATGCATTGGTAGATAACCAAAGTAATACTTTCAAAGAAATATTTCTAACTCCTGAATAATTAGATTTTTACTGACTTGGAGAAACTTTCATGGCTAGACTTGATTACTTTGCTCCTGGTGTTTACATTGAAGAAATTGACCGGGGTAGCCGACCAATTGAAGGTGTTAGCACAGCAGTTGCCGGATTTGTAGGTTTTACAGAAGACGTTCGCGGTGGGGCTGAATTATACAAGCCCATGCTAGTAACCACTTGGACGCAATTTTTAAACTACTTTGCTCGTCCCAACTCTGACGGCTTCACCGACTTCAACGCCTATTTACCCTTTTCAGTCTACGGCTACTTTATGAACGGTGGCGGTCGTTGCTGGGTAACAAGTATCGGCACTCAGTTACCAGGCGCACCCAAACCCGCGACTCCAGAACCAGCTAACTTACGAATCAACGCTCGAGGTAATCGTCCAGCCCTGCGTTTTACTTTGCGTCCTGAGCAAGCAGCAGGCGGATTAGTAAATATCGTTATTATAGATGGTTCGCCGCGTGCCCTACCTGAAGGTACTGAAGGAGAAGCACCTCCAAATACGGGCGAGTATTTCACCATCCAAATTCGTCGCGGAGATGAACTTTTAGAAGAATATGAGAATTTGACAATGAACCGCGAGCCTAATGGTCAAACGGCGACTTATGCGCTGGCGGCATTGAGAAATTCGATGTATGTCACTGTAGAAGACATCACTCAAAGCGGACAACCTTTAGCTCGTCGTCCGGTGAATGGTCAATATGAACTAGCGCCGCCCATTGTTGCTGCCACACCCGATAGATTTTCGCAAAATTTAGAAGGGGTTCGAGACGATCGCACCGGGGTACGCGGTATCTTTGAAGTTGATGAAATCACAATGCTGGCTTGTCCTGATGTGATGCGGGCTTATCAAGAACAAGTACTAAATTTAGATCAAGTTCACGGCATCATCGAACTGATGATTAGTATGTGCGAGGGTTCTGCCAGTGGCGATATTCCCAATCCGCCCAACCGTATGGTTGTATTGGATTCGCCACCGGAAGCCGTCAAACCGCAACAAGTAGTGGAATGGTTGAACAGATTTAACCGTCGTTCGATGTTTGCGGCCCTTTATTATCCTTGGATTAAAGTACCCAATCCACGCGATCGCGGTAATCCAATTTTAGTACCTCCTTGTGGCCATGTGATGGGTGTTTGGGCCCGCACCGACGAAACCAGAGGAGTTTACAAAGCCCCAGCAAATGAAGTTCCCAGAGGCGTAATTGGTTTGGGCTATGACACAAACTTCCGCGAACAAGAACTATTAAATCCCTTGGGGATAAATTGTATTCGCAGCTTCCCCAATCGAGGTATCCGCATTTGGGGCGCACGCACTCTAGTTGAGCCAGATAAAACAGAGTGGCGTTACATCAGCGTGCGTAGATTAATTAGTTATATCGAAAAATCCCTAGAATTGGGGACTCAGTGGGTAGTTTTTGAACCGAACGACCAAGATTTATGGGCGCGTGTCACCCGCACCGTCAGTAATTTCTTAGAACGTATCTGGCGTGAAGGCGCTTTATTTGGTGCATCTCCAGCCCAAGCATTCTATGTCAAGTGCGACGAAGAATTGAACCCACCAGAAACCAGAATTTTAGGACGTTTATATATTGAAGTCGGAGTTTGTCCCGTAAGACCGGCTGAATTTGTTGTTTTCCGCATCAGCCAATGGAATGGCATTGAAGACAGCGAATAGAGTATGGGGCATAGGGAACAAAAGGCAGAGATGCGGAGGGGCAGACAGGCAGAGCCGAAAAACCTACTGTAACTTCTCCTCTGCTCCCCTGCTCCCCTGCTCCCCTGCTCCCCTGCTCCCCTGCTCCCTCATTCCCAAATTAACTACACACAAAGGAGTCTAAAAGTATGGCAGGCGAATTTTTAACCTCTTGTAAATTTTACTTTGAGGCTGACGGAATTACTGATAAATTTATCAAAGAAATTAGCGGACTAGGCGTTGAAAATACGCCAGCGCAAGAAGTTCACGGTTCATCTAAAGGCGCTAAACTAATGCGTCAAGCTACACCAACTGTTGTTAAATTTACCAACATTACAGTAAAAGTCATCGCCACTGATGATATAGACCTGTATAAATGGTATCAAGACTGTAACGAAGACATGGGAGACCCTCGGAAGTGGGCACAGAATCGTAAGACTGGTTCAGTGGTTGCTTACGACCAACAAGGCTCTGAAAAAGCACGTTGGAATATTGTCAATTGTTATCCCTGTAAATACACCGGGCCTACCTTAACAGCTTCTGGTGGTGATATGGCAAATGAGACTGTTGAATTGGTTCACGAAGGAATTAAACGAATCAAATAATTAGCATTTCCAATAATTAACAGTGGTACAATCCGCAAGCCGAATTCCAGAAGTTTTGACAGCCCATCGGTTCTATTTAGAACTGACATTAGAAGGTCAAAACGATGCCAATTGTTTCTTTTTGGAGTGTCAAGGCTTTAAAAGAACACAAGAGGTTATTGAAATTACTGAAGTCACTTCTCAAACCTGGGGTACAAAAGGGCAATCAAAAGGTCAGGTGGTGAGAACTAAGCTTCCTAGCAATCCCAAGAGTGGTAATCTCATTCTGCGTAGAGGAACCACTAACTCTATGGATTTTTGGAAGTGGTTTGAAAAAGTCCAACAGGGTAATTGGTCACAGCAACGTAAACTTGTTGCTTTGTCTATTTATAATCAGGCAAATCAAGAAGTAGCTAGATTTGAATTAGCCGGTGCTTGGCCTGCAAGTTACAAGATTGCCGATGTCAACGCCCGCAGCCATGACATCGAAATTGAGGAGATGGAGGTTGCTTTTGAGGAATTTAAACGCGTGAAATAATTAGGAGGATTATGTTTCCCACAGAGTTTGAATTTACACTGCCAAAGGGGTATCTAGACTCTGAAGGCAACCTCCATCGCAAAGGTGTAATGCGGTTATCAACGGCGATAGACGAAATTGCACCCTTGCGTGACCCACGTGTTAAAGCGAATCCCGTTTATGCCACAATTATTATCTTGTCGCGAGTGATTACCCACTTGGGTGCTTTATCAGAGGTTACTCCTGCAATCGTGGAAAACTTTTTTTCCCAAGATTTAAATTATCTCCAAGATTTTTACCGTCGAATCAATGGCTTAGAAGGCGAAACTTCCATACCAGAAGATACAGTAAATTCTCCCGAAGCACTTCTTCATAATTGAATTGGGGAGTGCTGAGTTCTGAGTGCTGAGTGCTGAGTGCTGAGTGCTGAGTGCTGAGTGCTGAGTGCTGAGTTCTGAGTGCTGAGTGCTGAGTGCTGAGTTCTGAGTGCTGAGTTCTGAGTTCTGAGTTCAAAGACTCAACGTTCAAGTAAAAAGGTGCAACTTCCGAGTTCAAAGGCTCAACGTTCAAGTAAAAAGGCTCAACTTCCGAGTTCAAAGGCTCAACGTTTAAGCAAAAAGGCTCAACTTCCGAGTTTTAAGCTTGAAACAATAATATTTCTTCCTAACTCCTAACTCCTAACTCAGCACTCAGCACTCTTAACTCAGCACTCCCCACTCCCCACTCCCCAATAACCTATGCGCCGTAAAAAGGATACTCTCTGCACAGAATTTGCTTTCACTCTTCCCAGAGGATTGAGTGATAGCGAACAACGAGTACATCGTCATGGGGTGATGCGTTTAGCCACCGCCAAAGATGAAATTTTGGTGCAACAAGAACGCAAAGTTCAAGAAAATCCGGCTTACGGCGTATTAGTAATGCTTGCACGAGTCATTACTCGCTTGGGCAGTTTCAATTCTGTTAGTCCTGATTTACTCGAAGGACTTCTCCTACATGACATTGCCTATCTCCGAGAATTTTACAATCGAATCAATCAACAAGGCAATGTACACATTCCGACACAATGTCCCCACTGCAATACTCAATTTTCAGTGGAGCTAGAACTAGCGGGGGAGTCGTAAGCTACCCCTCTGATACTTTATATGAGGAGGTAGCTTTTATTGCTTATCATTTCCACTGGTCACAAGATGATATTTTAAATTTAGAACACACTACCCGTCAGCGCTGGGTGGCAGAAATCAATAAAATTAACCAAAAATTAATATGAAAGTAAAAGTTAGCTACTCACCAAATCTAAGTGAAGTCAATGAAGTTGACCTTACCACAGAAACTCCAACGAGAGGAGAATGGATAATAGGCCGTTCTCCTGATTCTGATTTAATCCTAGACAGCCCTGATATCAGTCGGTTACATGCTAAGTTTTTTGTTAAAAATGGAAATTACTACTTCTCTGACCTTGGTAGTAGAAATGGCTCAATAGTTAATGGGAAACAGGCTGAAAAAGATCGACCATATTCTTTGAGTGATGGAGATATTATTCGGATTGCAGATTATGTTTTGATTTTGGAGGCAGTTGCTCCCGTTTATGAGCAACCAGAGACAGTCTTTAGAATTATAGATCCTTCACTGTTTTCTCGGCCGCGATCGCCTGAAAATGTCAGCGCTGCCAATGTTGTTAATCCAGTCCCAGAGGTAGTTAGCGAAGTTCCACCGCCAATTAGTCCCGAAGTAGAAGCACCCCCTTCTTTAGAAATCAGTGAAATCTCAGAAGTTGTTTCGACTCAACCTGATGATGTCATCCCTGAAAACATCATTCAGCCACCAGAAGCAGTTAGCGAAGTTCCACACGATGTGCGTAATGAAATTGTGGATTTGCGGACATTAGTTACACCAGAAGTCAGCGCCGATAGTGAGGAAGTAGAGGTTCCCGAAGTCAGCGAAGCCTCAGAAGTTTCTTTGACTGAACCTGATAACGCCATAGCTGCACCTGAAAACATCATTGAAACTCCTGAAGAGGAAAGTGTCCTTCCAGAAGCTAATCACGATGAGGCTGTAAGCTTTGAACCAGCACTGGCAACAGAATCTACTTTCGTACAACAGCGTGATATAAGTCCTATTCCAGAAATTATCTACGACGAGAATGCAGAGTTAGAAGCAGCACTAGAAGCAGAAGTTACCTTCGTACAGCCACGTGATATTTTCAACGAAGTTCCTGCACAGAGTGCTATTCCAGAAACTACCTACAATGAAAATGCAGAGTTGGAGGCAGCACTAGCCGCAGAAGTTACCTCCGTTCAGCCGCGCGATATTTTCCACCATGTATCTGAGGAGGAGAGTAACATTTCCGAAACTACTCACGATGAAGTACTAGATGTGGATACGCCAGTCGCAGAAGAAGTCAGTGAAGTTCTTGAAAACCAAGAGATTCAGCCACAAGCACCAGAAGAGGAAAGCCAAGTTACACGGGATATCATTGATGAAGCAATAGATTGGGATACATCAGTTACAGCAGCAGACAGCGCAGATGTTGACGAATTAGAACCTACTTCTGCGGTGGATGAAACAATAAGCGAAGTTTCTGAAGCATCAACTGCACCTGATGATGCCGTTGCGGAAGTTTTAAGCAATCAATACATTGATTTGAGTAATGCAAGTACTGAAGAAGTTAGTCTATACGTTGATGATGTTGCTGCACAAATAAGTAACATTTCTGACTCAGATGATATTCTGTCTTTGAAAACAGCAGAAAGTGGAGCTACTGAGAGCATCAGTCAAACTATTGAAGAATTTCCTGAAGTAGAAGAAGATCGTTTTGATGAAACTCCAGAAGAAACAAATGTTAGTGAGTCTCCTCAAGCAATCATTGAAAGAAATATAGTACTGATTGCTCATGAAAGCAAAAAATCAGAGCTTGTTGAATTGGTTTCTGAGCATCAGGAATTTTTCTCGCAGAGTTTTACCATTACCTGGCCATCTGTTAGTGAAGTTTTACATCAGCAGGCAGGGATAACGATTAGTCAACAAACCCCCGCACCAACTTCTGGAGGATATCAAACAATTGCTTCATTGGTTGGAGCAGGAGAAATTGTAGCAGTTATTTTCCTGCGAGATTTGCTGCAACCTCAGTCAGGTCAAGCAAATGAAGAAGCACTGTTAAGATTATGCACTATTAATCAAGTTTTATTGGCTACTAATTTGTCAACAGCTGAGGCGATTGTGCATTATCTGAAATCGATATAACCATACTTAATCATTCATAAACAACAAAATTCCCGGTTTATTAAACAAATCGGGAATCTGACTCTTGAGATTTTCACACGTAAAATATGATTATTAGATTTTTTGAAAAGTTGCAAATTGCGTAGAATAATTTCAATATTAAAAATTAATCTCAAAATATAGGTATATTTTAAAGTAAAATAGACTGCAAAAATGGTTGTAAATTTTAAAAGTTTATTTAGACAGCCAGTTATTCTTTCAAGTGCGATCGCAACACTTCTGTTAGTAGGCATTCAAAAACTGGGGGTTTTCGAGCCTCTAGAAATGAAGGTCTACGACCAAATGATGCAACTACGTGCCGACTCAGGCCCAGACACTCGTCTGTTGATTGTTGCCTTAAGTGAAAAAGATATCCAAAAATGGAATTGGCCCTTGTCTAGTGAACTTCTAGACCAACTATTAGGCAAACTTGAAGAATATCAACCGCGAGTCATTGGTTTAGATATTTTTCGTGACTTACCAGTACCGCCTGGTCATGACAAGCTACTGCAACGTCTCCAACAGAGCGATATAATCATTCCTATTTGCAAACATGCGGGTTCTAACAATCCGGGGATAGCACCCCCAAAAGGCGTTGAAGCAGAGCGAGTAGGATTTAATGATGTCGTAGAAGATACTGACGCTACAATTCGCCGCAACCTTTTATTGGTAAGTGCAGAAGAATCCGATTCTTGTCAAAGTACCTATTCTTTTAGCTTACAACTAGCGCTCAAATATTTAGAAGTTGGAGGCATCCAACTAGAATTTACCCCCAAAAAGGAACTACAACTACGTAATACTGTATTTAAACCCCTGCAAAGTAACGCTGGCGGCTATGAAAAAGCAGATACCAATGGCTACCAAATCCTGCTTAATTACCGTTCTGGTCATCAGGTTGCCCAGCAGGTAACTATTACAGAAGTACTTGCAAATCAAGTTAAACCAGATTTAGTTAAAGACCGCATCGTTTTAATTGGTTCAACAGCCAATAGTTTAAATGATATTTTTAATACGCCCTTTGCTAGTGGTAAGTCAGATAATTCCGGCAAGATGGCCGGAATTGAAATTCATGCCCACAGCGTTAGTCAAATTCTCAGTACCGTTCTTAACAAACAGCCTCTATTTTGGTTTTTGCCTGAGTGGGGTAAAGTCCTTTGGATATGGGGATGGACTGTAGTTGGTGGTTTGCTGGTATGGCGGATTCAACATCCACTAGGCTTAGGATTGGCAGCAGCAACAGCCCTTACAGTATTATTTGGAGCTAATTTTGTCATTTTTACCCAAGCTGGATGGTTCCCAGTCATACCTCCGGCGTTGGGGCTAGTATTTACCGCCAGCAGTGTTCTTGCCTATAGCGCTTATCAAACCAAGCAAGAGCAAAAAGAAATTACCCAACGGGTTCAAGAACACCAACAATTAATTCTAGAATTGCAAGGTCTTTTACGGCAGCGCGGCAACGCCTTAAATGAAGCGCCAACAGTAATAGCTGACTCCATTGGGCAAGAAATTGCACTAGGAACGGTACTAAATAATCGCTACAAAATTACTCAACCCTTGGGTTCTGGAGGATTTAGCAATACTTATTTGGCTGACGATATCCAGCGTCCTGGTAATCCGCAGTGTGTGGTCAAACAGTTGCGACCTCCTCACCAAGATGCAGAGTATTTAAATGTTGTCAGACGGCTATTCAACGCTGAAGCAGAAATTTTAGAAACTTTGGGTAAGCATCCACAAATTCCCCAACTGCTAGCTTTTTTTGAAGAAAATCGACAATTTTCCCTAGTGCAAGAATTTGTTCGAGGGCACGCTATGGATAAAGAGTTAGCTACTGGAAAGCGACTAAAACAAGCTGAGGTTGTGGAGATACTCAAAGAAGTTTTAAATGTGCTGGTTTTTGTTCACAGTTATGGCGTAATCCATCGAGATATCAAACCTAGCAACTTAATTAGGCGAGAATCAGATCAGCACATTGTTTTAATTGACTTTGGCGCTGTTAAGCAGATTCAACCTCAGCAGCAAGAAGCTCAGACAATTTCAATTGGCACTCCTAATTATGCACCTTCTGAACAAATGAGCGGGTTGCCAAAACTCAACAGTGATATTTATGCCTTGGGAATTATGGGAATACAAGGCTTAACTGGGGTAGAACCCAGAGAATTTCGCAGAGACACAAATACTGGTGAAATAATTATCCAAAGTGAAGCTGATACTAATCAACAGATTTGGCTACATTGGCGCGAATTCACTGACGCTAGCAACGAGTTAGTTATGATTTTAAATAGAATGGTACATTTCGACTTCACTCAACGATATCAGTCAGCAGCAGAGGTGCTTAAAACCCTTGAAAGTCTCTAGTACTCTGTATGCTCTGTTAACGAAAAAATTATACATGGACTTCATTACCATCTTCAAGATTATTAATCGATTTAGAGGTATCTATTACATTACTAATAAAGGTATCTTAGGCAACTAAACTTGTCCCATAAAGTCATTTATTAGTAGCAGCATCGGCATTATTTTTGAAAGCAAGGGTTCCTGTCATATCAGGAAGAAACTCTACATAAAAACCTAGATCGTAGGCAATACAGTTCAGTCCAGTTAAGGGTTTTTTGTATTTATTTTAGGTATCTAGAGATACTATAGCATGAATCTTCCTCTCATTAAGGTAAGTCTCTAGCTCTGTTTCTATAAAAATTCTTCGAGTAATAACGATATTTTTTTGTGTTTGAGATTACAAATTAATTTAATATTGATCTAGCCTTTGGTTAGAGGTGTAGTGGAGTATTAGTTATTATTATTGAAGCGTAAGAACAAATTGAACTTGTAATTTTATATAGGAGTTTATAAATGCAACGCTAACAACGGTGTTTTTTTTGGCTCTTTGTATACTACAGACAAGTAAATTATCGTTTAGCCGCGTTATTTCAACTTAATCCGCTAATTCTTTACTGAGTGCTATATGCAGAAACCCAACGATCAAAAAAACTATTTCCTTAAGTACCTTTCCCTCGCTCCTGTTCTTGCCGTTATTTCGATATCAGTTGCCTTCTCTACGTGGGCAATTTTTAATTATTTTTTACCCGATCTTCTTTTCCATCCTATGCCATAACATGAGTGGTGATGATGTAACTAAGTGTTTAGGCTATCTGGAAAACCTCATTTCCGTATCTCTTTGTTGCAAGCCTATCCATTAGTGACATCTTTCATCTTTACCTAACATTTGTGGGAGCGATGCCTGCGCCAACGTCTTCTGGCGCGTCTGTTACGTCAATGACAAACGCGGGTATTCAACAAATCTTTTATCATACTTTCGTGGTAAGTTTCCAATTAAATCGAGTACTTGTCATTAATGTAAGTAAAATTTTTCAAATCCAGTAACAGCCTTGCTCTCTAGCACTTTTTTTAAATATAGTTTTGAGGATTGTTACAAAAAAGCCCGGTCACGAAAGTGACCGGGCTTTTAGTTATCTCAATCTCTCAAAGGAGGTAAAGTAATCTGAGTACGACCTATTAGCTAGCAGATTGTTCCAAATTAACCTTGACGACTTTGTTCTTTTCTTGCTCAGTTTTAGGCAGTGTCAGATTCAAGATACCATCTTTATAATCTGCTGTAACGTTAGTGTTTTGAATCCGAGTCGATAGAGGAATTACGCGTTGAAATTTACCGTAATGAAACTCACTTCGGGTAACACCTTTTTCCTCTGTTTTCGTTTCAGACTTCCGCTCACCGCTAACGTAAACAGCATTTTCTGTGACTTGCACATCCAAGTCTTTAGCTTCTAGTCCTGGCAGTTCTAGCTTCAGATGAATTGCATCTTCAGTTTCTTGAATTTCAGCAGCAGGAACTTTGCTTAAGCCTTTGTCAAACAATGCAGATGGGAGTCTGGTATCTTCAAATAAGCTATTGATTTGGTGTTGTAGAGTGTCAATTTCTCTCCAAGGATTCCAACGAACTAGTGTCATAACTTTTCCTCGCTTTAGTTAACTTTGTTTAATAAGTTTTGCACTTAACTTTGTGCTTACATATTCATATTATGTATAGTTAAAGCTGCTGTAAATTCGGTTTTTGACACCAACTAATTGATGATTACCGCACCAAATTAGATAGAAAAATTTTTACGGTTTGCTCTAATTTGTCTATTCGGGTTTACCGAATAGACAAATTAGATTCAATTATCCTAAATCAATAAATCTGCTGTTGAAGGGATAGCGCAGAAATACGATGCCTCAGTTGGGCTATGTCTACAACTGAGTAACAGCGTTGCATAAATTTTTAGATAACCTCAGTTAAATATATATCTGTTCAAGTTTGTCCTGAGCTTTACTCCCGATTTACTAACCAACACAGCATTAATAATGAAACTCCTTTCCCTGCTTGATTTTGCACACATTCTTAATTTTAGTGTCCTACCTAGTATTGCTAGAACCCAAATAGCTACTTATCACAAAAGTGCCACATCAATTAACACATCTGTCAAATCTGATACTTTACGCAACGATTCCACAAATATCAATTGCCTCAAAACCTTTGATACTGCTGTTCTTGCTTATCAGATGATGGGTCTTAGCAACTTTGAATGAACCGTAGCATGCGCTCAATTAAATCACCCGAATGGGTGAGGAGCAAATCAACCGTTCAGGTGAACTGGATGCAGGAAGTTAAGACAGATAAAAAATAAGACTCTATTACTCAAGAACATTAATTGTACTTTACTATAACTAAGGATAATCCTATGAAAGTCTCTATCTTGATCGATTCTGTACTCATTGTTACTTCTATTGCTTTATTGCCTGGAATGAGTGGCGTTCAAATAGCTACTAACAATAGTGGCGAATCTATAGCTATCAACTCTAACAATTTATCTACTCATTCCAATAAGGTCAGCTACTTCAAACCCTTTGATGCTGCATTTGTAGCTTATCAAAGTAATCTGAAAGCACAGGGTAGTCCTAGCGGTAGCGCTTTGGTATCCCAATACCAAACAGGAAACCTGACTGCATTAAATGTGGTTAAGACTGCTATCAACGCTAAAAAGTTACCAGCACAAGAAGCTTTGAATGATAAAGGTTATCTAAACGCTGTCGAATCGCAGCTGACCTCATTGGGCAGCACTAATGATTTATCTTACTAAGTACAGACTTGCAGAGGTTCGTAATGGATTTATAAAATGCTGTACTATCATCTGGTTGCTTTGACAAGAAAATGCGTAACCGAACAGGAAAAGCTCCTGTCTCCCCCTAATCACCATCTCATTCGCAAAAATGATTTTAACCCCTCCAAGGTATTGGAGGGGTTTTTAGTTGGTGCTGCGGTTGCTACTTGCTCTAACGTCGTCCCATGCACAGTAGCGCTGGAATGCTGTCTGCTCCCACAAAAGCGTAATTTATCACACTTTTAGAAAAAAGGGACGGGTCATAAATTATTTACTGTTCTATCAAATTAACGTTGTTAAGTTACTCAGCAGGTGTAGTTTTCACCTCCAGGCTGTGTTAAATATTGTGACGCGAAACAGGAGTATAGGTACGTTGTTAAAGCTTTCTCCAGAATCTCCTCTATTTATTGTGTTAATTATTATTAGTTTTTTAGTAGTAACTTTATCAACTTGGTTATCATCTAAACCATTTGTTTTAAAACCATTTGGGGTTAATGATATTGTCCAATTGCTGACATTGCAATTATTCATTTCTTTGTTGCTAGAGCGTTCTTTAGAAGTTTTTATAACTACTTGGCGTGGCCCATTTGTAGAACAATTAGATATTAGTATTCAGCAAGAAAAGGCTCTAATCTCTGAGAAAATAAAACTTATGGAAGGACAACAGCAACAGTTTCCTTCTTTGGTATCAAATCAAATCAGTGGACTCCCACCAGAAGGAATGAGTTTAGAACAGCAAATCATCCAAAATTTTACACAAAATCAACAAAATTCATTAAAAATTTTCCAGCCACAAATGGATGATATAAATGAAAAAGAGCGCCAAAGAACAGCCTATAAATCTGATACACGAACAATTGCTCTATGGACATCCCTTTTATTCGGTCTTTTAATGAGCGCAATAGGTGTTCGCTCAATTGAGCCACTTGTAGTTATTGATTTAGATAATCCAATACAAATAGTTATTTTTCGTTGTTTAGATGCACTGCTGACAGGAGGTTTAATTGCAGGAGGTAGCGAGGGTATTCATAAGCTTATAAAAGTTTTTATCGACTTTATGGAAGCTACATCTAAACAAATTAAAAATCAGGGGTCGTCTTGATGAAACTATGAATACAGGATGATATTACTAAAATTATAATAATATCTATTCTAAATGTAAAGTATTATCTTCCCATAAATAATCTTTAATTTTCACAAAATTCCTATTTAAGTTTTTTAATAAATCTGCTTCAGATGAAACCTGAACTCCTTCTATTTCCAACTTATTTTTTTGTTGGCTCACATAAGTTATCAAATAACCTTTAGAGTCTAATATTCTATGTAAGGGATAATCAGCAGCCGAAGTTTTTTTTAGGTATATAGGAATAGCTCTTAGATAGCTATTATCTACTCCTATAGCTTTGATTATCTGTTTATATGTAACTACTTTTCCACTTGGGATTTTGATAATAAAATTTAGGAATCGTTTATATGGATTTTCAGATAATGCTGGAAATTTATGAGCTTCCACCTGAAAATTACTACCAACCTGAATTTGACCTGATTTAATAACTACGCCTAAAATTCCTCTTTTCTCTTGGATGCTTTTTAATGATTCTACCAAGTGAGCTATGCGCTTACATGGTTCGCAGTGAAAAGTTAATCTAATTGCCGCACCACTTTCAAAGGTTAGCAAAGAGCCAGGGATAAATCTATCAACTTCTAAACCTTGAACCACAATATTTTCTCGCAATTCTCCTGGTTGAATTGATAAGTCGGAAATATCTTCGTACCTAACAATTAAAACTTGCCTGGGGCTTATCGGATTGGCATTAATATCTCCTTCTATGCCATGACTTACCTTTAAATTTAATGTGTTAAGCTCTACCATCGCCGAGCCTGGTTTTACTTTGCTGAAAAGATGCATGATTGAGAGAGCCATATTCATTCAGTGGCGCGATCAATTTTAAATTGAGGAGGTGAAGTCAGACAAATCACTGGATTTACGAAGAATGAATAAGCTTCCATAATGGGAGAGCCATTGCTCTTAATTGGAATCTTCTCAAACTTTGCTTGTAATTTTTCCTTAATTAAAAGTTGATTGTTCAATGGTAAGAATTTTACTTGATATATCCTGTTTCTTTAGTTCAACTTTTATGCGGTAAGTACATAAAAGTTGAATTATTTAGATGAGATTAGTCAATGAGTTGTGGAGTGGGAATTTGCGTATCGATATCCGCTTGGGAAAAAGTAGGGAGCAACCAGCTACTCTCACCCGCCTTGAATACTTTGGCAGGTTCAACATTCAATTCAATTGCACCAGTGGCTGGATTGGTTCTAGCAAGAGACTGTGTACCATCGACAAACTTAATAGCGATGGGTTCAGTCAGTTGTTGTGGTTGAGCGTTTGGGCCTAAAACCACTTGAGAACCTGCGGGTAAGTAAATGCCATCGCAATCCCAATCATCATCGGTGATTGTTCCTGCGCCCAGAAAATAGAGTTGGGTTGGAATTTTTTTTGGTTTATTGGCATAGACAGCCAAAGTCTTTCCAGTTTCATTGCGGCACTGCGCCCGCTTTCTAGCTGTTTCTATGACATTTTTCTGAAACTGCAATTGTGCCAGTCGCTGCTGGAATTGCTCAGGTGTATAGCCAGCTTGCTCAGGTGTATTTTTTACAGTTAGAAGTTGATTGAGCGCCTGAGTTACCTCAGCATAGTCAGCCCCTTTAGTGAAATCCTTGCCTGCCCAAGAGGGTTGAGCAATTAGCAGGTTCACCATTAATACGAGTGCAACAAGAAGAATTTTGAGAAACTGCATAAATTTCTCCTTTTTTTGAAGTTAGTGTTCAGTACCACTGAAACTTTACCAGATTTCAAATCCTTGAAAATTTCGATCGCGATCGCACCACATACCCATAAGATTAATTAATAGCCCTACAAGCTCTTCTAAATATCCACTAAGCAGTTCAATACTTTTCGGATAAGCCTAAAAATCTCTCTTTTTGCCTGGGAAAAGGTTAAAGGGCAAGGGGGAAAGGTGAATTAAAACCTTTTCTCTTTCCCCTTTCCCCGTTAACCGAAAAGTATTAGGTAGCAGTTAACTAGTAACTGATGGCTGATGTCAAACTCTTAACTGGGTGACGGCGATATTACCAGAAAAACATACATCTACATCGCTGCCAGGAGTGCGATCGCGTTTGCCATATTCCCCTACATAATAAAAATTATCGCCTTCAATTCGATAGTTCACGGGTAAAGGTTTGGTACAGGCTTGGCAAAATACTACATTAGGATCTGGTTCTCCTGGTTGCAGATGCGGCAGATTCACATTCCAGAAGCTTCCTGATTCTAGGGGACGTTTGAGTAAATCGGCTAAAACTTCAGCTGTGAATTTGGCAGCTAGATCCCAATCAAAATTCTGCTTGGCTTTGCGATATTGGGAAATGGCAATTCCGGGAATACCGTGCATTGCGGCTTCCCGCACGGCTGCCACTGTGCCAGAAATGTAGGCATCGACTCCCAAGTTCCCCCCAGCATTGATACCTGAAAGTACAAATTTGACATCCGCGGCAATTTGTGTAATCGCAATTCTCACACAATCAGCGGGAGTACCTGCGATCGCATACTCAGTCTCAGAACGTCGTTGGAGGTTGATAGCACGAGTAGTAGTAACTTGATGTCCACAGCCAGACTGATGATCGGCAGGAGCAGCGATAATAGAATTTTTGCCGTTTACAGCTTTGAGTAGCGCTTGGATACCAGGGGCATCAATGCCATCGTCGTTAGTTAAAAGTATAGTCATGTATATATGATATTGATTTAGCTAAAATATCAGAAAAATGCAGATATCAACCATCACATAGACATCTACAGCAGAATTCAGAATTCAAGAGTAAAATCCGCTTTATACCTGGGTAACAAACTTAGCTTGTCTACCTCAGCTACTTGAAATCTGCTGTATATAAATTAAATATGCATTGTCCAGAATCCTTGTAGAGATGTAGCAGGATAACATCTTTACATTCTTTTTCACTCAGATATCTAGTGAGTACGTCAAGAAAAGCTACTCGCAGATATGAAAAAATATGGCATTGTTGAACCAAAATATGAATCATACGATATGATTTCTAGATGGTTTGCAAATTCCGCCCTAAGCATTTGGGTTAATTCCCAAAATGGGCGGTATTTCTTTGAGTAGTAAGGGGTTTAGCGTCAGGTTAATGCTTGCAACCGCCCTTAGAACAAGTTTGTGTAATCAAAAATCCCGTACAATATACATAATTTACTGGGAATATCAGAAATTTTACACTGAAGAAAATCGGGAACGAGGTGATTTTTGCAGTGGTTCTGTAGTATTTTTGGTGCAAATCTGTCTTAGGGATCACACGATGAAACAGCTCCTCAAACAAGTTTTTAGCAGTCAAAAACACCTTATCTGGCTAATTCTACCTTTGGTGACGGTTATTTTCGCAGCCTCGCTATTTGCTACACCTGCTTTAGCCACAGGTGTGTATCAAATACCCAGCCTGACAGCAAGGAATGACACTTGGGTTTTGGATCAAGGTGAAGTCATCAGCCGTCTGAATGAAGGCAAGATTAGCAGCGCTTTTAAGGATTTGGCAAAGCAAACAGATAAGGAAGTAAGAATTGTTACTGTTCGCCGCCTCGACTACGGTGAAACGCCAGAAAGTTTTACTAAAGAACTGTTTGAAAAATGGTTTCCGACAAAAGCAGCCCAAGCTAATCAAACTTTATTGGTTCTTGATACAGTTACTAATGGTACTGCCATTATTACTGGGGATGAAGTCAAGCCAATACTTACTGACTCTATTGCCGAGAGTGTAGCAACTGAAACAGTAAGTGTGCCGTTACGCAATGGTGATAAATACAACCAGGCATTTCTCGATGCAAGCGATCGCCTTGTCGCCGTTCTCTCTGGCAAAGCCGATCCAGGGCCACCCCAAATAACTGACAATGTACAGGTTGGAGGCACTTACAAGAAAGCAGAGGAAACCAACCAAGGTAACGCTACTGCTTGGGTAGTAGGATTGTTAATTGCTGCCACCGTTATCCCAATGGCAACTTACTATATCTATCAGATAAATCAGCCTTCATCTAATGGGTAATGGCATTAGGAGTTAGGAGTAATTTCTTCTAACTCCTCACTCCTAACTTTAATCTTGAACATACTCTTGCCCTGTAACTAAAGCTACCTCAGCCCGGACAAACTCTCGACCCAGATAAGCTGCATGATCTAATTGAGTTACAGGAGAGGGCTGAGTTTCTTCAAAAATTTTCACGCAAAGTTCTTTCGCCGTTCTGGCGCTAAAAACTGTTGTATGAGTTCGTTCTACCTTTTCTCGCGCTGGAATTACCTTTCCCGTTTCGGGATCGACAGCTAAACCGCGATCGTCAATCACATTTGTAAAATGCTTGGCATAAATTAACCCTGCGTCTCGATCTAAGTAAATAATGAAATATCCACCGGGATCAAGGTCAATATGACGCTGGGAAAGTTTATCATCAATTGCCGTTAAATCTTCAACTATTAAATCCATAAGCACTATAAAAAGAAATTTTCTTTTTTCAGGGTTTTTATACTCTATATCAAGTGTAATTCGTCGTTCACCCTCTGCCTTGGCAAATTTTTAAGAATCTCGGTTACTAAATGGCAACTCTGCATTAATTGCCTCAATCTGCTGTTGTTCGAGTTGATTCACTTCCTTAATATAGGGACGAATAATTTGTCCTAAACGATTATTGTAAAAGCGGTGCAAACTGTGATTGGGCATAGCGGGGAAACCACGCCGTTTTTTGTGTCGCCCACCCGCGCCAGGATCAAAAATTTGGATATTGTTAGCGATCGCCCACTCAATCGGTGCATAATAGCAAGCATCAAAATGTAAGCAATCTATTTCTTGAAAACTCCCCCAATAGCGTCCATAGAGTTTGTCATCTTTAAATAAACAAAAAGACATTCCTAAAGGATGAGAATTATCTTCCTCGCTATATGCGGCAACAAACAAGACTCGATGACGATAATCGGTGTGTAGCTGCTCAAAAAACCTCCGTGTGAGATACTTGCTACCCCACCAGCCAAACTTATCACACGTGTCAGCATAGAATTGGTACATCAAGGGAAACAAAGACTGAGGAATTTGATCGCCACTCAGTGGTTGCAATCGTAAACCTGCTTTCTCTACAGCTTTGCGTTCCCGCTTGATATTGCGCCGTTGATTGGCATTAAACACCTTCAAGTAATCATCAAAAGTTTTAAAATCAGCATTTTCCCAGATATAGCTGTGGTGCAGCCAAGTTGTAAAGCCATGCCGTTCTAGCATCGGACGCCATTCGGGATCGACGTAGAGAAAATGACACCCAGAAATCCGATTTTTGGAGCAAAAAGTATCAATTTCATGCACCATCAACGCTGTGATTTCATCCTCATCTTCTCCTGGGGCGATTAAGAACCGATAACCTTCTGCTGGGGTAAATGGTGTCATTCCCAGCAATTTTGGGTAATATTGAACTCCGATGCGATCGGCTAACTCTGCCCATTGGTGATCGAAAACAAATTCACCAGAACTATGTCCTTTAAGATAAAGTGGCGCAGCAGCAATCAGCGTTTTATCTCGCCACAGTGTCAAATGATTTGGCAACCAACCAGTTTTAGCCGTAACACTGTGGGAAGTTTCGAGATTATTCAGCCACTCCCATTCTAAAAATGGCGTTTTGAGTGGCATTGCCAAAGCATTCCAGGCATTTTGGGGTACTTCAGCGATTTTGTTTGTCCAAACGACAGAATAGCGAGGCTTAAGTTGTTCCACCATCTTAGGGGAGTAGGGAGTAGGGAGTGGGAAGGCAGAGGGGCAGGGGAGGCAGGGGAAAAGGTTAAAGGTTAAAGGTTAAAGGGAAAAGGTTAAAGGGAAAAGGAATAAATTTAATCTTTCCCCTTTTCCCCTTCCCCTTTTCCCCTTACCCCTTTCCCTTTGCCCATGCCCAATGCCCAATCCTCCATGCCCCATCTCCAATAAATAACTTAACTTAGCGTAATCTAATCTGCTGGTCGTTGCAGACGATAGTGCAAAAACACTTCTTGCTCAACTGTATGAACTTCTATAAGTTGTAACTTGGGAGCCAAATCAGGTAAAAATCCTTTCCCTGCGACGGGTGTGGGTGCAGTATTACCACCTAAAATCAGTGGACAGACTGTTAACCATAATTCATCAATTAAATCCAGTTCCAGCAAGGAAGCGACTAATTCACCTCCACCCAAGACCACCAAGCGTGTTATATGTAGAGTGGCTACTTGCTTTAAGGCTGCGAGAATGTCAATTTCTCGCGTTGGCGTTTCAAAAACCAGAATCTTCTCGAATTTTGGAGGGTACTCCTGTACTCCGGTTCCCAAAGTTGAGGGAAGCGTCTGTAAGCGTTCTTTCCACGAAAATGCTCCTGCTCTTGTGGTGAGTAGCCAGCGTCTGACTGGTTGCTTAAAAAAGTGAATTTCCGGATTAAGGTTTGCAGAGCGTGTAGTCACTATATGAACTGGCTGTAGAGGCTTCCCTTCTTGCGCCCGAATTTGCACTAGAGTTGGATCGGTTACAGTAAGTGTTGTTCCATATGCGTGCAGAGTTCCAGCACCGAACAAAACGGCATCAGAGGCAGCAATTTGTTTTTCTAAGTGTGCTTTATCAACCCTTGAGCCGAACCGAGCAGGCGATCGCTTAAAATCTGCTATCTTGCCATCTGCACTCATTGCTAAAACAACTGTAGTATGAGGACGATGTTGCAACATTCAATTGATTTAATAGTTTTAATATTTTCTTTAGTTGTGTGTAGATTCTCAAACAAAACCATACCTGCAAGCTACTGTTTTATCATTTTACCACTGTATTGATATGCAACAAAAATCGCTTTTACATCTAGCATATACGAGTTTTGGTATACCACGTTTCTTTTTGAATTATAGCAATTTGTTATTTTTAAACATTGAAAATAAAATTCTGATAATTTAATAAAATGTCTCATCTAGCTGGTCTAATTGCATATCTTTGGTGTTGTAGATTGCAGGTGCAAAGTGAGACAGTCGATGACTAATCCCCGCCAATCTTCCTTTCGTCGAATTTTAGTAACGAGAATATTGCTGCTGTTTGTTCCAGTTTTGCTTGTAGGCGAAATTGTTGCCTTGAATAAGGCACGTACTAGTATATTGAGAACTGCACGGCAAAATTTAACAGAAAGCGCCATCAGTAAAGGGGAAAGAATTGGAGATGCGATCGCAATCTTAAAAGCTAATCTGCTGAGTGTAAGTAAAACAACAGTTATTCCGTCGGATTCGCCTATACAAGAGCAAGAATTTCTCACGCAGTTAAAGCAACAACTTCCAGCTAGTATTGAGTGCATCCAATTAAAAAATCTCCTCAACCAGAAGATAATTGCTAGTAGCTGTGGGGATCGAGAAATTGGAGAATTGAAATTACCTTTGCCTAGTGATGGAGTTTATATTAAAGCAATCTTACCGTCAAAGGTAGGAACGACTGGAAAAAGAAATGCACAAAATCAACTGCAAGTAGTTCTATCTGCACCAGTTTCCGATAGCCGAAGAAATTCAGTTTACAGCTTAAGTATTCAATCTGCATTGTACCAACAAACCAGAAATCCGCCGGGATCGCTCACAGGCGCTATGGTAGTGATTGCTGAAGATGGCACAATTTTGGCACACCCATTCACAGACTGGGTAGGAACTAATATCAATCAGCACCCTCATGCTTCCCAAATCAAGAGCATAATTAAAAATGCAATTACGGGAAAAAACGATTCGATAAATTTGTCTTTTAGACAGGGAGAAGAATTAGTCGCTGGCTATACAGTTATTGCAAATCCACTTACTCAACAGCAACAGCAAAAATGGATAGTTTTAGCTGTTAGTAGTGTCGATAATGCGCTTTTTGGTTTAGAGGAAATTAAATTAATTCTTATCGTTCTGACAGTTGGTTTGATTGGCGCAAGTTTGTTAGCATCCCTATATTTAGCTCCTTACTTAGCCCGTCCTGTAGAAGAATTGCGAGACTACGCTCTCAATATTCACTCTCACCATGCTGCACAACCAGTTCCGCACAATTTTCAAATTCGGGAATTCAATCAACTGGCCCAAGCATTAGACCAAATGGTAGAACGGCTGAAAGCTGGATCGGAAGAACTAGAAATAGCTTGGAAAGAAGCAAAAAGTGCTAACCAGATTAAAAGCCAGTTTTTGGCTACGACTTCTCATGAATTGAGAAACCCATTAAATATTATTATTAACTGCATTCGCCTGGTTGAAGAGGGCTTATGTGATGACCGGGAAGAAGAAATGGAGTTTCTCAAACGTGCTGATGAAACAACGATTCACTTGCTAGGTATTATTAATGATTTACTCGACATTTCTAAAATTGAAGCAGGTAAGCTTTCGGTCATCTCTACACCTATTGACCTCCGACAAATATTATTAGAGGTGATTAATTTACAATCAGTTAATGTTCAACAAAAGGGCTTGCAACTGAAATGTGAATTAGCTCCCCAAGTGATCCCAATTAAGGCAGACGCGGGAAAACTCAAACAGGTGCTGATTAATGTTATCGGCAACGCCACCAAGTTCACCGACACCGGAAGCATCACCATTGCTACAGAAATTCAATCTAGTCATGGTAAATCTCAGGTGGTAATAGCTGTCAAAGATACAGGTATAGGCATTGATCCAACTCAACAGCACAAACTATTTCGCCCCTTTATAATGGTGAATGGCAGTACTACACGCCAGTTTGAAGGTACTGGACTGGGACTAGCGATTTCACGAAACTTAATCGAACTCATGGGAGGCAGCATTACTCTTGAAAGTGCGGGACTTCATCAAGGTACGACGCTGAAAATTACCTTACCTTTGATTGATATCTCACTGTTAGCTGCTCCAAATAAAGAAGCAAATGTTGGGGATCTTGGATTCTCCGGGAATGAGGCAGTAAAGGCAAGCCGCTATCCTAGCCTACAGGAATCTGGGGGAAGTTCCTCTTTGGGGATCAACAAGTCTGTGAAAATAGAGCTAGACAAAGAAAAGTTCCCGAAGCCCCAGTTGCTATTTGGAAATGAGACTTGCCAGATTCGTCTTTCGCCCCTGCAAACTATTTTGGTAAGTCTTCCAAAAGGAGGAGTTTGTGCAAATGGGACTTTCAAGACGTAATTTAGTCAAAAGTCCATATTCATCAGTACTCTTGATTTTAATCCTTGACGATGCGATCGCTCAAAAAAACAGGTTTACCGCCTTGGCTAAGAGATAATGTTAGAGCAGCAAGAATTTCTACTAACTCAGTGCCTACCCAGCCAGACGAAGCCTCCGAGGGAGTATTGTTGAGGATAGAGGCAACAAAGGAGGAGCAAACCCGCCCCAATGGTTCTCCTGGCTGTAATTCCAGCGCTATCTGTCTTTGATTCACAGGAATAAATTGATTCCCTTGCTGTTCAAACTCACCATGTAGCAGGGTTAGGGGTGATGATACTGACATTTCATCAAAAATCAAGCTGCCAAGACTACCCACAATCCCCAGCCGTCTCTGTTTATCAGAATTCAGCCAGCACAGGTGAATATAAGCTTGAAAGCCATCTGGATATGTCAGTGTCAACCATACTAAATCTGCCAAACCTTGAGGCAGAGCAGAATCCGTATATGGACTCACCTCTGCTCCCCTGCTCCCCTGCTCCCCTGCTCCCCTGCTCCCCTGCTCCCCTGCTCCCTGTAGCCACACAGTACCCGTTGCTTGTACTTTTATAGGAATTTGGCCAAGCCAAGCGTTAAAGATTGCAATATCATGAATGGCTAAGTCCCACAGCGCATCAACATCTTGCCGGACAGGCCCTAAATGGGTGCGGGTGGCGTAACCATAGCGTAAATCACCTAATTTACCCGCTTGTACTACAGTTTTTCCTTGCTCAACCGCTGGATGAAATAAATAAGTATGGTCAACAGTTAGTATTAAATGATGCTGTTCTGCTAAGTGGCAAAGTTCCCGACATTCTGCTGGATTGAGAGTTAGGGGCTTTTCTGCCAAAACATGGTATCCCTGTTGGAGAGCGTCTTTAATTAAAGCATAGTGGGTAGTAGCAGGAGTTGCGATCGCAACTCCTGTCAATCCTGGCACTGTCTTTAAATCTTGCCACTGGGTTGTTAATATTACATTGTTATCTAAATTAAACTGCTGCTTTACCGCCGCTAATCGTTCTGGATGGGGATCTACTACAGCAACTACATTTACTTGGGGATTTGCTAAAAAATTTCGCAGCAGATGCACTCCCCAACGCCCAACTCCGATGACAGCAATATTAATTTGGTTTGTCATTAGTTATTAGTCATTTGTCATTTGTCATTTGTCATTTGTATATAAAGGACAAATGACCACTGACAATCAACTGATTATCGACTAATCCCCCTTCTTTTAAGATCAGGGTATTTGCGGATTAGGAATTGCTAAGAAAGCTACTTTAGCTGCAGCTTGTTCAGCCGTTTTGATCGATCGCCCCTTACCAACTCCTAGTTTGTTTCCGTGCAGCCACACTTCAGCTATGAAACGTTCTTGATTGCGATGTGGTTGAGTGACTTCCACAACCCGATATTCTGGTAAAACTTTAAATTGCGCCTGAGTCCATTCTTGCAAAGCAGCTTTGTAATTAAGTCTGGCAGGATCGAGGCGAATTTCTGTTGCTAGTTGGTGAAAGTGGGGATCTAGCCAAGAGCGAATCAATTCCAGATTTTGAGTACTTAAGTAAAGCGCACCTAAAACTGCTTCAAAGGCATCTGCCAGTCGTGACTCTAGACCAACTTTATCAGCGGTAGCACTGCCAGCGACTAGTAAGTATAACTCTAAACCATAAACTCTGGCCAATTGGGCGAGAATGCGATCGCTCACCAATACCGAACGAATCGCCGCAAAATCCCCTACTGGACAATCGGGATAATTTTCCCATAAAACAACAGCCGACACCAGCCGCACCACTGCATCGCCAACAAACTCTAGCTGTTCATAATTTGCCGAATCAGAGACAGTGGGATGAGTAAGCGCTAGATCTAGCAATTCCCACTTTATAGGTGCTTCTAGCGACAAACCAAATTTTTGGACTAAACTTTCGAGTTGCCGCTGACGGCGTGGATAGGCAAGGGACATTACATGATAAGGGGAAGGGGGGCGGAGGGGCAAAGGGGCGGACGGGCGGAGGGGCAAAGGGGCGGAGGGGCAGGGGAGCAGGGGAGCAGGGAAGGTAGGGGGAGCAGACAAAAAATACTAACTTCTGACTCCTAACTCCTAACTCAGCACTCAGCACTCAGCACTCAGCACTAAAAAAGGGGGGAGAGAGCAGGACATAAGCCGGGTTCTGTTCTCTTGCGAGGGCAGTTATCTATCTGGGACGTTTGTTACCAAACACCTCAAGCGGCTCTCATTGAGCGGAACTGGTAAAAGACCAACCGTAGTTCCTATCGCCTTGCTCCCAACCGGGGTTTACCGAGCCAGCACCTCTCGATACTGCTGGTGCGCTCTTACCGCACCTTTGCACCCTTACCCTATTCAGTTATCAGTTATCAGTTATCAAGTATTAACTGTTTACTGGTAACTGTTCACTGTTCACTGAAAAGGCGGTATCTTTCTGTGGCACTATCCTCACGATCGCTCGCACTGGACGTTATCCAGCAAGTTTGGTCTTTCGAGAGTCCGGACTTTCCTCAAACCAGTAACTATGACTGATCTGCAACTGCCTGCGCCTACTCTCTCCTTAGATCCAGTGTAATCTTTGGTTGGCGTAGTATGTTGACATGGCATTACTTTTTTTTATTCCAAGGTAGAGCGTAAGTCCAAGGTAGTTTCCTAACTGTGAAAGGACAATTGATAATGCTAATGGGAGGAAAATCACGGCCTGGAGCTAGACCTAAACGCACCTCAGATATCCTAAGCACCAATTGCAGGGAAAAGTCCAGCTCTTTTCTTCTGTTAATAAAGTCGTTGTACAACTTTTTTTGCCCTTTTTTTAGTCCATTGATATCAATTAGTGGTTTTTTTGCTGAATAGGTTCCAGCTACTTGATCGCGCTCGAAAACGTCTTCTGCTGTCACTGTTTCAGAAAGTGTTTTCTTGGGAGCAATCAGGCTCGGACTTTGGGGTACTGCTAAGTCGCGGGTTAAGTCTGGTGATTTCCGAATCACGCGGCGCGATTGCTTGCTATGTTCAACTACTAAAGAACTGTTGTCCCAGTCAACGTATATAGCAACCTGATCGGATTTATTTTCAATGCTCATTCCTAAATCTTTCAAATCGTCAATTGGGTATGAGGATTTGAGTTTAAAGGAAATTCCAATTTTATCATCGAGATTTTGTTCTTTGAGTTGCTCGTCAACGATTCCTTTTTTAAACTCAAATTTAACTTGGTCATCGATGGATTCAATCATGCGGTTGAAAACATAAGAAACACCGATAATATAAATCGTCAAAACTACTAAATTCTGGTCGCTACTCCTCATAACTCAGAATCTTAACTCCCGGTAATAATGAATATATATTCGTCTCATTGCTCATCTGCAATTTTTAATTTTATTTGATTACTACAGAATTTTGCAGCCAGCCTCTTCGCCAAAAAAAGAATAGCAAACTAAATGCGATCGCTAACATCACTGCCCAGCAAAGTGGATAGCCCCAATACCAGTTCAACTCAGGCATATTATATGGCGATTTTTCAGTATTGAAATTCATACCATATATTCCGGCTACAAAAGTCAGGGGAATAAAAATTGTTGAAACTACCGTTAGTACCTTCATGATTTCATTCATTTTATTACTCACTGCCGAAAGGTACACATCCATTAATCCAGATGCTAGTTCTCGGTAAGTTTCCACCATATCCATCACTTGTACTGTATGGTCATAACAATCTCGCAGGTAGATTCGCACTTCTTCACCAATCAAATCACTGCTATCTCGAATCAAGGAATTAATTGCATCGCGCTGGGGCCAGATAGCACGACGTAGTTGCAGTAATTCTCGCCTAATTTGATAAATACTTTGTAGTGTTTGTGGGGTAGGTTTAACTATTACTTCCTCCTCCAACTCTTCGATTCGCTCACCATAAAGCTCCAGTACTGGGAAAAAGCCATCAATAATTGCATCTAACAGAGCATAAGCTAAATAATCCGCTCCCTGTTTACGGATGATACCTTTGTTTTTTTCAATTCGCGATCGCACCGCTTCAAAGCAATCATGTTCTGGTTCCTCTTGTACGGTCAGTAAATAATTTTTTCCTAATATCAAACTCACTTGCTCGCTATAAAAACCACATGTTCTTTCTTTTGCTACTACCATCCGGGCAATAAAAAGCAATTGATCTTCATAATCTTCTGTTTTGGGACGCTCTGGTACATTGACTACATCTTCTAAAACTAGAGGATGTAACTTAAAAACATTACCCAATCGTTGTAATATGTCTTGACTACCTAAACCTTGTACATCTACCCAAGAAATGGATTCGCTATCAAGATATGGGGCACACTCCTCTGGAGTTGCTATTTGCTCACGGATGAAATTGGTTTGGTTATAGTCAATCAAAAAAATTATCGGTGGTGGTGCATCTGCATCAATAAAAATGGTTCCAGGTATAGTCCCTGGTTGGTGATAGAACTCATCATCATGTGGTTTGTTTAGTATTTTGGGAAGGCGATGCAGTTTTCGTGCCATGCAATATTACCTAATAGTGATTAGTCATTTGTCATTTGTCGTTAGTGAATAACAAAGGACATAAAAATAACTTACACGTCATTTTACAAAAATTAATATAAAGACGGTAATTTCTAAATTAAGCAATTATTTAGGTTGCTAATTTGGTCATCAGCCAGATTTAATCTGACGAATCTCAATTACGTTAGCGTAGCGGTAGCGAGTCTGCGTCCGCTTTTAGCGTCTCGTAGAGAGCGTCATTACAAATTACGAATTGGTATAGCATATTGCCTTTGAATCAGCAATGCTACAAAAAAACAGTTTGCCTTGGCAAGACAAACTGCTAAAAAAATATTTATCTGGGTGAGCAAAAGTTAGAACATACCCATGCCGCCCATGCCGCCCATGCCACCCATGCCACCCATGCCGCCCATGCCGCCCATGCCGCCCATGTCAGGGGCAGGAGCAGCGGATTTCTTCTCTGGCTTTTCAACAACGATCGCTTCGGTGGTTAAGACCAAACCAGCAATGGAACCAGCATTTTGCAAAGCTGAACGCACGACTTTGGCAGGGTCGATAATACCAGCAGCAATCAAGTCTTCAAATTCGCCAGTAGCAGCGTTATAGCCAATGTTAATGTCGCTCTCGCGGACTCTAGAGACAATCACAGAACCTTCAGCACCAGCGTTATCTGCTATTTGGCGCAAGGGGGCTTCTAGCGCTCGTTCGACAATATCAGCCCCAATTCTTTCTTCGTCATTTTCTAGGGTCTTTTTAATCGCTTCTACCGCCTTAGCTAAGTGAATTAAGGTTGTTCCACCACCAGGAACAATACCTTCTTCCACAGCAGCTTTTGTAGCGTTGAGCGCGTCTTCAATCCGCAGTTTACGGTCTTTGAGTTCGGTTTCGGTTGCCGCACCCACTTTAATCACTGCCACGCCGCCAGCGAGCTTGGCGATGCGTTCTTGGAGTTTTTCTCGATCGTAGTCAGAATCAGTTTCTTCCAACTGTCTGCGAATTTGACCAATCCGCTTTTGTACTTCTGGCTTGGTGACACTGCCGGCGACAATTGTGGTGCTTTCTTTGTCAATGGTGATTTTGCGGGCAGTTCCCAGCGCTTCTAGAGCAGCAGTATCCAAACTTAAGCCGATTTCTTCCGAAATCAACTGTCCATCGGTGAGAATCGCAATATCTTCTAACAAAGCTTTGCGGCGATCGCCAAAGCCAGGTGCTTTAATCCCAGCCACGGCTAGTACACCGCGCGCTTTGTTCACCACCAAAGTTGCCAAAGCATCACCTTCAACATCTTCAGCAATAATTAGCAAAGGCTGACCTGAGCGGGCAACTTTTTCCAAAATTGGCACTAAATCTTGGATGCTGCTGATTTTTTTATCTGTCACCAAGATCCGAGCGTTTTCAAATTCGACGATTTGCCGTTCGTTGTTGGTGACGAAGTAGGGAGAAATATAACCCCTGTCAATCTGCATCCCCTCAACTACTTCTAGTTCAGTTGTCAGGGATTTAGATTCTTCAACGGTAATTACACCATCTTTGGTGACTTTTTCCATTGCTTGAGCTAACATTTGGCCAACTTCTTCATCGTTACCAGCAGAAACAGTGGCAACTTGAGCGATCGCACTTCCTTCTACAGGCTTGGCTATTTTGGCAATTTCTTCTACCAGTGCCTCAATAGTTTTGTCGATCCCGCGCTTCAAGCTAACAGGGTTACTACCCGCCGCGACGTTTTTCAAACCTTCCCGGATCAAAGCTTGTGCTAAAACTGTGGCGGTGGTTGTCCCATCCCCAGCGACATCTTTAGTTTTTGAGGCCACTTCCTGGATGAGTCTTGCACCAGTATTTTCCAAAGGATCTTCTAATTCAATTTCCTTGGCAACAGTGATACCATCGTTGACAATTTGAGGTGCGCCAAATTTTTTCTCTAAAAGGACATTGCGACCTTTAGGCCCCAAGGTGATTTTTACAGCATCGGCAAGGGCGTTAACACCCCTTTCTAGAGCTCTCCGAGATTCCTCGTCAAATGCAATAATTTTCGCCATGTTTCATTTCTCCAGCGCTTCCATTAGACAATTTAGCACTCACAGCGCCAGAGTGCTAATCTCTCAATCTGCTCAAGTTACAAATGGAAATAAAAAAATTGATTAATATACAGGTGATGCTCATATTAGATACTGGCAGTAATGCTTGAATTGGGAGATGAATCTAGACAACTCCCTTAAGTCCCTTGGTATTGCCGACCCTAGCGGCACCGGCTGGTTGGCAGTAGTATTTACGTTCCTCTTGGCTTGGGTTGTAACTTGGCGTTTAATTCCGATAGTACGCAAATTCGCCTTGCGGGTAGGTTGGGCTGACCAACCCAACGCACGGCGACTCAACCGAGAACCTTTACCCAATGCCGGGGGGCTGGCTATCTACGCGGGTGTCATTGCCGCGCTGGTATTAGCTAGCCTTTTACGACCGATCGAACTCCAAAACGTATTGGCTCAGGTGCTCACTATTCTGTTGGGGGGTTCGATATTAGTCCTTGTAGGCTTTATTGACGATCAATTTGGCTTACCGCCATCTGTTCGATTGTGGGCGCAAATTGTCACGGCACTGTTACTGGTAGCTAATGGCATCAGCGTCAAAGTCCTGTTTGGCACGCCCATCGACTCGCTTCTGTCCATATTGCTAACAGTACTATGGGTAGTAGGGATTACCAACGCCATCAACTTGATGGATGGTATGGATGGCTTGGCAGGAGGAATTAGCTTTATTACCGCCATGAGTTTGTTGGGCGTTGCTGCTCAATTTAACAATCGTGCAGCGGCAATCTTGGTACTTGCAGCTTTGGGAGGTGCTGCACTAGGATTTTTGCGCCATAATTTCCATCCATCACGAATTATTATGGGTGATGCTGGAGCATACTTTTTTGGTTATGTGTTGGCAGCAACTAGTATTTTAGGGAAACTGCAACAAAACACAGTTTATGCGCTAATTCCTACGGTTTTATTTCTGTTGTTACCGGTACTAGACACTACTCAAGTATTTGTGCGGCGTCTACTAGCAGGAAATAACCCTCTGAGTACTCCTGGTAAAGACCATCTGCACCACCGCTTACTTGCTTGGGGACTCTCCCAGCGCCATGCTGCGTTTACGCTTTGGTCAGTTACCTTAGTTTTCAACTTGCTGGCGATGAGAATACAAGGTATGAGTTTGGCTGTGATGCTGACTACTGCCACTAGCATCATCCTGCTTTTGGGCTTTACAGTCTGGCAAAGGATACGCCAACAGCCTTAGTTGCTTGTCGGGTGGGTTAAGCGCGATCGCCTTCACCCACCATCAAACACCAGATACAACCAGTCCAAAACTAGTCCAAAGGCCAATTTGGCGGTCTTTTGGTGTTTTTCTAAGCTTCTTTCAACATCTGACGATTGGCATCATGAGACATTTTTTTGGTCTTGTCCATCATCACCACAGCAAACCAGTTGTTGTCCCTTGAGGAACTTTATCCATACTCTCAAGACCAACACTAGTCAGATCGGGATTCGATCGGGAGCTAATTGAGTAGAGCGATCGCAAACAAGCAGTGGTAAAAATTAGGACACACATCAAGGCATCACCAGATGGGATTGAACAGATTAAACAATCTATAAAACAGAAAGATTGGACTGTAAGTGGTAACAGACAACAAAATTCAGATGCACTGATTATTGTGAGTCAGCAACTATTAAAAAAATATGTAAAGAAATACCTAAAAATAAATAATGCTGATGAAGAGCCATTTACAAAATTAGTAAACCAAGAACAAAAAATATTTACACCTCAAGCAACGAATAAAGTAAATACATAATATTTATCAACTCAAAAAACAAAAAATTACTATTAAGAACTTTGTAGAATAAATTAAAACCGAATGTTTATATGCTGATACTCGATTTACGAGAGTGAACTACCTGAGATAAAATCGGTGCGTTACGCCGCAAGCGTAACACACCCTACGAAAATTGCTGTAGACGTGATGAATCGCGTCTCTACAAATGGTCTATTTGTCGCATTCTTTTTTCAAATTGGTATTACGCCATGACCATACCACCATCGACGTTAAAGACTTGCCCAGTGATGTAGGCTGCGGCGGGGTCGGCGGCGAGAAAGCGCACCAGACCAGCGACTTCTTCAGGTTGGCCGAAGCGACCAAGTGGGATGTATTTGAGAATATCTTCGGGGTTGTTGAGATCGCTGGTCATGTCAGTGGTGATGAATCCAGGGGCGACAGCGTTAACGGTGATACCGCGAGTAGCGAGTTCTTTGGCAACGCTTTTGGTGAAGCCGATGACACCTGCTTTGGCGGCACTATAGTTTGACTGGCCTGGGTTGCCCATTTGCCCAGCAACAGAGGTAATGTTGATAATCCGCCCCGATCGCTGCTTCAGCATAATTTTACTGACGGCACGTGTACATAAGAAAACACCAGTTAGATTTAGGTCTATCACTGCTTGCCAATCTTCTGGCTTCAAACGCAAAAGCAGTGTGTCGCGGGTAATTCCGGCGTTGTTGACCAAAATATCCACACGGCTGAACTTTTCCGTGACGGCGTTAACTAATGCGTCTACTTGATCGCCTTTAGAAACGTCAGCCTGGATAGCGATCGCCTGACCTCCTGCTTCGGTAATTTCTGCAACAACTGCCTCAGCAGCTGCACTAGAACTGGCATAATTAACAACTGCGATCGCTCCCTGTGTGGCTAATTCAATTGCGATCGCTCGGCCAATTCCTCGTGATGCACCTGTGACAATTGCGACTTTATCTTGTAATAGTGTCATTTAATGTTCCTCAATCTTAGAAATACCGCGCTAATTATCTTATGGTGATTTCGGGAACATCTGAATATTGTCTGGATAATTAAATATCTATAGTTCTTTGCTTGGTCAGGATAGGTTTAAACACATATTTAATCCATATACACAAACAAGAATGATATACGGTTTTTATTATAATTATTTAATATTTTTTGCTGGCAAATCATTATATATTGACTAATTTAATCCTTTTCCAACAAAAACCCATGAACCTATACCGCTTTTATTTTCTAAGAATTACTATTGAAACAAACAATTGAAAATCGGTGTGTATCATATGGCAACTAAAAAGCAATTTAACAGCTTTGAAGAGATGCTGTCTGCTTCTGATGTACCTGTATTAGTAGATTTTTACGCTGACTGGTGTGGCCCATGCCAAATGATGGTGCCAATTTTAGAGCAAGTCAATGCCCAACTTAAGGATCGCCTGCGAATTGTTAAAATCGACACAGAGAAATACACAGATTTGGCTACTCAGTATAAAATTGCCGCTCTACCAACCTTAGTACTATTTAAGCAGGGTCAGCCTGTGGATCGGATAGAGGGAGTGATGCAAGCACCGCAGTTAGTACAATATCTACAAACAAAGGTTTAAGTCTAAAACTTAAAATTTGGATTTTAGCTGCCAGAGGCGCGTAATATCGCGTCTTTTTTAATGGGGTAGCACAGCTAGCTATAGCCCTACGAATCACCCAGTAAAATCTTAAGTAAATATTAAGCATATCTACTTATATGTCTAGAGAAAGTAGTTTAGAAGTTGAGATGTATATATTGTATAGATATAACAAAATATCTTGACAAGTAAAGCAATATATGAATTATAAGCAGCAAAAACCTGACAAAGCCTATATTTGGGTGAATATTGACTTTGATAAAGTTAAACATAGAATAGATGCGGTGACTTGCCAGATTGAGCGCGTTATACAAAAGCACCAAATTTCAAATCAAACTGCTAACTCACGTAGAAAAAACAATTAGGTTATCTCTATTTTTAGTGCAGCATACATAGCCCGCCGTAGCATCGCGCCAGCTTTGAACAGCATATTTTGGGTGAAGCCACCATATTTTTCTAAAACATAAAATAAGATTACTCGATAATCATTCAGCGAGTTACTATTTTTTATTAGCCATTATTTTATCCTCGACACTCCTTTTCAGGAGTGTTATTTTTTTGTTATGACTGTGAACTTTGTTACCCAATCCCAAAATCCCCCAATTTATTGGGGGATTTTAACCATACTTTCAATCTCTTAAAATGTAAAAGTAGTCCGAAGTACACCTACAGTCGTAGTCTCATTGTTGCTGTTACCTTCTGGGTTAAAGAGAACAAACGCACCAGGGGTAATGCTGATATTATCGCTAACTTGAAGGCGGTAATAGGCTTCTAAATGGTAAGGAGTCGCCCGATTCTCGCCTGTAGGGGTAAGTTGAGCAGAACCACCAGTATCACTACGGAAAAGCGGCTGACCAAAAAGAATCCCAGCAGTGTTTCCTGACTTGAATAAATCTCTGAAGTGAACTCCCGCCATCCAACTTGTAAAGGTGGTGGAAGCATTCACACTATTGGAAGCAGCATCAACAAATAGTGCTGCACCGTAGCCAGATAAGGCTATCTTGGGAGACAATCGCCATGTTAGCGTACCCCCAACAGAGTTGAGTGTGACTGGTGTCCCTGCTGCAACCCCTGCTAAAGCACCGATATCACTACTAACTAATCCTGTACCCAAAATATTGATTTCGTGATAACTGTGGGCATAGTTTAAACCAATATCGAAAGCGGGGCTTGGCTTGAAGGTTAACTGTGTGGCAATAACACTACTACCACTAAATAAACCTGCTCCCAAAGGTGTAGTAGAAACTCCTGTTCCTGGTACTGCCTCAGTGGCAGATTTTTGGGTTAAATTGGCATTTGGATTGCCATATAAAGCTCTTAAATCCAAATTTGGCGAAATATTAAAAATGAATCCCGCCGCCGATGCTAAACCAGTACCCGAAGTTCCACCAGAAATCCGTACCACAGGATTCAAGTTGCCAAAACGAGAAATTGACTCTTGTCCTTCACCATAAAAAGGCGTAATTGCTGGGAAAGCATCTGATGTTTCCGCCGCAGTTCCCCCAAACAAAGTTAATTTATTAGCGACAGGAAAGATATACAGCAATTTGTAAATCTGAACACTGTTTGCGCCAACGCTCGACAAAGTATTGACATTTAACCCCGGAAATTGCGGCTCAAAACTTGTACGAGCGCTACTTGCACTTAAAAGCGGCGAAGCTAATCCTAAGCTTTCTTGCAGGCTACCCTGTCCATCGGCTCCACCTAAAAAGTTATAAGCTTGCAATCCAGTAATTAATGAATCTTTACCAGTAAAGCTAGTGGTGAGATTTAACCGCACTCTATTGACTAGGATGATGTTCGGGTCACTGTCATTAGGAGCGCCGCCGCTAGCACCAACACCAGCAATAATTACCTCACCATTGAGTTTAGTAGTCGTAGAAAACTGATTTGCTTCTAGTTCTGCTGTGCGAGCTTCTACAGCATCTACTCGACCCCGCAATGTTACCAATTCCGCCGCAAATTGTTCTTGTAGTTTCTGCAAGGTGGTTAAATCTTCTTTCTTGACCAAATCACCAGTTGCAGTCGCAATCAGTTCGTTGATACGCTCTAAACAAGCATTTAAGCCAGCAGCAAATTCATAGCGAGTCATCGCCCGATTACCGCGATAGGTTTGATTGGGATAACCTGCGATACAACCATAGCGCTCGACTAAAGATTGGAGTGCTTGAAAGGCCCAATCAGTCGGCTGTACATCAGACAATTGGGATACGGATGTTACTTGTGCAAGTTTGTATGAGGTTGGAGATGAACTTGCAGATTGTGGTGTGATTGGCTGCCACAAGTTAACAGAAGAATCTACTTCTAAATCTTGATTTTTTGGCTGTTGATTGACTGAGGATAAGTTTTTTTGACTCTCATTAATCAACAATTTCCTGGAGATATTATTTGTTAAATTGCTTTGATGAGAATCGTTTTTTTGATAGCTGCCATCATCTTGATTAACAGCTACGTTTTTATCTGTAATTTCTAAACTAGGAAGGGCTTGCACAGGTGATAACCCGGCAATTAAACATAAAAATCCCATCCCACTAGCAGAAGCTAGTAGATATTTTGCCATGATAACTCCCAACACCTATAAAATAGTAGGAAAATTGATCGCGATTTTAAAATGGATTGACAAGTAAATTTAAAGTAGATTTAGCAAGAGAATCTTGTTAACTTTAAATTTTTTATTTCAGGATTTTTTCTGAATTGACTTATCAAAACATCAGCTTATATCGCAAGTATTAAATTATAGTAAATACTATTTTTGGAAAGAATTAACAATAAATTATATTGATAGTTTCTATAGTAACTATAGTAAATACTCAATGGTTTATGAACATTACATTCCGTAGGATGCTTGATTCATAAGCCTTTCAAATTTTCTCTGTTCAAATATAAAATCGGATTCCTATATTGACAAAACAATAATTAAATAAGTCTCATTTTGTGATAATGAATACAGGTATTGAGCCGAGGATTTCGGCTCAATACCTAGCAAAAAATAATTTGTTCAAAAAAATCAAGAAACCGCGATCGCTGCTCAATCTAGGTGCACGCTAAGATCGGGAGGAAAGTAGTATATTGTAGCACACAATTTCTCTGATTGAGATATTTCAATAATTCAATCCCACCAATAACAAACAATGACGGCATCAGAATCCCGATGAACCTCTTCACCTAATAGCGCCCCTTCCAATCTAGTTCTCAGTCGGCCCTTCAGGCGCAAACCGTAGTCTTCATTCGTGCCATCACTTACCTCTACTGAGTCAGCCCGCCATTTTTTGCCCAAGTCTAAAAGCTCAGACACTTTTGTGTCTTGGTTCTCTGTCAGAATGTACAGTGTATCAGCAGGATAGGCAATGAAATGGATGATGCTGGTTTCAGGCATGGGACGATAGTTTGCCATTGCAAGTAGGGTATCGACCATCCCACCAAAGCTTAAACCGTTTTCATCTGGTGCAAAGATTGGTTTTGTGAACAGAAAGCTTGACCATAAATTTCTGTGGTTGGAAAGGTCAGTAATCACTTCTTCGCCATCAAACTCATTAAAACGACGCTGCCAAACCAGGCCAGCGAAGAGTTCTTGGGGAGAATAGGATTCCGCAATCGATTGGATTTTGCCTAAATCAAGCATCCTATTGACGGTAAGTAATATTTTTAACAAAACATTTGTAACTACCCTTGCAGTTTATTTACCCAGTGCCTGCTATTCTTATAGTTACTTCGGTCTGTCATAGCAGATAGATTATCCTCGATAATGTTTTATTTGTGAGCGCTCATATACCATCCTGGTAATATGGGTGCTTTTACTTTATCAAGAAAGGCAGAAGGAATATTGCCCGGTTGTTGAGCGTAGTCGAAATACTGCCTCCTGCCTCGTTCACGTGATGTCTGGTGTTTGGTACACTAAGCTGATAATGAAGCTTTAACTTGACCAAAACGGCGATCGCGATTTTGGTAGCTCAACAAAGCCTGATGAAATGCTTCTTTATTAAAATCTGGCCAAAGAATATTGGTGAAATACATTTCTGTATACGCCATTTGCCACAAGAGAAAATTACTCAATCGCATCTCACCGCTAGTACGAATCAGCAAATCGGGTTCTAGAGTATCTGCTGTGTAGAGATGTTGTTCTACAAGACTTTCATTCACCTCTTGGGCACTGAGTTCGCCCTGTTCTACGAGTTGAGCTACCTGACGGCAAACTCTGGTAATTTCGTTGCGGCTACCGTAGTTGACTGCAACAGTAAAGTGGATTGCTTGATTATTCAACGTCTCTGTCATTGAACGTTCCATTTCTGTCTGTAGAGACTCAGGTAAAGCCGATAAATCTCCAATAAAGGAGATTCGTACACCTTCTTGATGCATCTGAGCCAACTCGCGGCGTAGTAATCGCTCAAACAAATGCATCAGAAAATTCACTTCTTCAATGGGACGCTGCCAATTTTCTGTTGAGAAAGCATAGGCTGTCAAAGCTTTGATTCCCCAATCCTTGCAGCAACGCAATAGTTCTTTGAGCGTTTTTGCTCCTTGGCGATGTCCAGCGATGCGCGGTAATCCTCGACTAGTTGCCCATCGGCCGTTACCATCCATGATGACGGCGATATGTTGGGGTATTTTTTGGGGATTTAAATCGGTGGGCAATTTTGATTTGTCACTTGTACTGAGCGAAGCCGAAGTATTTGTCATTTGTCATTTGTCCTTTGTTTTGACTAATTAGTTTCAAATAAATTTTGTAAATACTCTGGTGTGAGGCTATTGTTCCAACTCCACAAGCGATGCATTGTGTAAGTGAAGGTGAAGAGGAGAGTTGTTTTGTTGGTTAATGACCAAGCATTCCAGTTGAGGGTACCCATCATGCGGCGGAGAGTACGCATCAGGTTGTTACGCTGATAATTTTGCGATCGCGTTTTGATTAGCGTGCGTCCAATTCGCATCAACCCAGTATCAGGAAAAGCCCAGACTCCAAACCCCCAGAATTTGGTCATGTGGTTGATTTCATCCTGTGCTAGTTCCTCTAGAACATCCTGGAGTGCGCCAGTGGTGTGAGCCATCAACCAAATATAAAGACAGGTTGCACCATATTCTGTGGCAATGCGGTGTAATCCGTGGCGATATAAATCTTCGTTGGCGTCATCTGTGGGGAGATAGCTTCTAACAGTCCGAAGTTTTGGGGTAATTTTCTCATCTGTTAATTGGGTGTAGATTTTGATTAATGCTGGTGTGTGCTGACGTTCTTCCTTTTCCCATAAACCAAGTTCCAGCAAGTCGCCATCTTTACCGACTGTTCCACCAACAAACCGAGCCATTTGAGGATGCAATTTTTCCAAATACTGCCGACTGGTTTGGGTATAGCCGCGAATCGGAGCTTCTGTATCCATCGCACCGATCAATATAGATAAAAATACCTCTGCGTCTAAACCGATAATTTGATTGCGGTTAATTGTTTGCCAATCAATGAGTTTCCACGGACGCGGTTGGGGATTGGCAAACTGTATCGGTAAATCTTGCAGACGCTCATGTAGTTTTTCGACTGCAATATATTTGTCTATGAGTGAACGAATGCGGCGCTGTGTTTGCAAGTAATCAGGACTGAGATAGCTTTGACCTGCTAAATCTTCTGCAATTGGGCTGAGGATGTTAAGCATATTTTTATACTTAAATTTTTATCTCTATACCCAATAGCCTAAGCGATCGCACTTCCTTTTGTCAGTCGGTTGAAGTCGGCAGTTTTATGCGATCGGGTTGCAAAAGTCGGGGAAAAAGTTGGTTACAGAAAATTTTGGTTTCAAACCTCGCCCTTCTAAGACGACTTTACAAACTTAGAAGAGAGAATTGCAGAGAATGCGGCAAAATTGTTAGAACAAGGGTAGATAAAAGTTGAGTAACAGGATAAATCATGAACGCTTATAAAACATATATCACCATTGCAGATCCAAAGCAGTTAGTATTATCTGATTTACCATTTAAAGCAGGACAGAGAGTTGAGGTGATTATTTTAACAGACGATAATCAAAGGGTTACTTTAGCAGAAGAACTAAAAAAGTTATTCAAAGAAATACAAGCAATACACGCAGATAATCCTTTAACTAATGAAGAGATAGCAGCAGAAATTGAAGCTTATAGACAGGGAGAATGAAAGTTATTATTGATACTAATATCGTAGTCTCTGCTGCTATAGCTGATAAAAATCCAGAGGCAGTGATTTTATTTTTGATTAATAATTCTGCTTTTGAGTGGGTTGTATCGGCAGAGATTATCGCAGAGTATAAGGAAGTTTTAAAGCGTCCTCGTTTAAAATTAACTGAGGCACAATACGAAAGATGGGTTTATTTAATTGATTCAGTGACAATACTAATTAATGTGGATGTGGAGGTTGATTTCCCCAGAGATAGGAAAGATGCAAAGTTTTTAGCTTGTGCTATTGCCGCAGGAGCAGATTTTTTTATTACGGGTGATGCTGATTTTAATGAAGCGCAAAGTTTGTTAAACACAACTATTATTTCTCTGTCTTTATTTAAAAGGTTAGTTTGTGATGTGAGGGAATAAGCTTCAATCTGGTAGGCTGCGTAAGATAGCGGCATAACACATAGTATAAATCTTAATACTAATGCTTTCCTTATTCTGGAAGTTCACCAAATTGTTGACGATAACGCTCAAGTTGTTTTTGCGCTAATTCAAGCTGTTCTTCTGGAGTTTGATAGCGATTTCCTTGTTGGTCATACCAATACAAAACCTGACGCTGGATATTACCAGATACGTATTGCCCTCTACCAATTCCCAAACTAATTTCTGGCATCCAAAAGGGTTCACCAATTTGCAGTTGATAGCTACCATCTACTAAGCGATAAACTTCAAAAGGTTGGTGACGGTCTCTTTGCCAATACTCTGGATTATAAATAATGTAGTACAGTACCCCTAACTTGGCATAAGTGTCTAATTTTTTGTCGTATTCTCCACCCGGAGTTAAAGAGACAATTTCTAAAGCCAAGATAGGCACAATGTTGTTTTCTTCCCAAACAACGTAACTTTTACGAGATTTATCTGCCTTACGGCGTTCTACACCTAAGCTCAAAAATCCGTCTGGGACAATCGGTACAAGTGGATTAACCCCTGTGGTATGGTAAACGCCCATATCCACGCTGAAAAACCAGTCATTCCGGTTTGCCCAAATATATTGCAGCAAGAAGAGAAGCAGGTTAGGAATAAAGTTCTGGTCTTCGTTATCCACAGGTGTATCGTCTGAACAAGGAAGTTCAGCACTGCTAGGCAATTGCCGGGGATCTGATTTCACCATAAGTAATGATGGTGCTGAGATGACCTAATGAGTTTTATTCTAGACGATTCGACGCGGACGATATACTTTAGGTAAACGTTCCAAGTTAGTGGCAATGAAGAATATTGATATTCAGCTAGATGAAGAATATGCTCAAAAGCTTGCTTACATTCAACAGGAGGCTGACCAAGATACAGTAGAGGCAATTAAATCTTTGATTGAACTGCGCTATCAACAACTTCAGCAACAAAAAACAGATCCCTTAGCTAAACTCAAGCAAAGTAAATTTATCGGCTGTTTCAAAGGAGAAACTGACTTAGCTGCTAATTCCGAAACCATTGTAAGATCGCTAATGCAAGAAAAGTATGATCGTCGCTGATACTGGCTTTTTCGTGGCACTTGGGAACCAAAACGATCAATACCATCAATTAGCACTACAAGTTTTAAATGCTCTCAATCAACCACTAGTCACTACTTACCCTGTTATTACCGAAACTTGTTACCTTCTTCTTGCTAGAGGAGGTGGTAATAATGCTCAATGTAGTTTTTTGAGAGAGGTTGCACAGGAAGCATTTGAGGTGTTTGATTTACGAAGTCACCATGTTGTACGCATAGTTGAACTCATGGAAAAATATAACGATTTGCTAATGGATATGGCAGATGCTTCTCTAGTTGTTCTCGCAGAACATCTGGGACATAGGCGAATTTTGACCGTTGATCAACGAGACTTTAATACTTACCGTTGGAATAACAGCAATCCTTTCAAGAACTTGCTGCTGAATTTTGAATAAAGTTTGCAAAAGTCGGGAAAAAAGTCGGATTTACAGAATCTTATCCGAAAACTCCAACAGCATAACTGTAAAGTGATTTATATTTGTCCCTAAAATCTGAACTACCCTTGTCGTTACACAATGGACGCTGAAGCAGCATTAGCATGGTTAGACGCCATAATTCCCCCTCAGACTGGGGAACGGTTGAGCGATTTGCAAAAAGTGATTCTTGTGCAAGTTTGGTTGGGTAGAAAATACTTGGATATTGCTCATTCTTACGGTTGTACGGAAGGACACGCCAAGGATGCTGGTTCTCAGTTATGGAAGTTGCTTTCTAAAGTATTGCGAGAAAAGATTACTAAAAGTAATTGTCGCGCTACTTTGGAGCGAGTTCTAAGAAAAACTACTGCAATATCATCCAGTCTGATTGATTACTCGCGATCGCCCCAAAATCCCACCCCAAAATTAGAGGATACCAATTTTATTGGACGAACAGAAGCGATCGCTCACCTGAATACTTTGGTAAATCAGGGATCGAAAGTCATTGTCATTCAAGGTGAGGGAGGCTTAGGCAAAACTACTCTAGCGCAGCAATATCTGCATCAGGGGTTTGACTTGGTTTTGGAACTGCTGATGGCGAAGGAAACGCAGAATATCACCCCCGCCGAACGAGTAGTAGAGGAATGGCTTAAACAAGACTTTGATCAAGAACCCGGGGTAGAATTTGGGGTGACATTGGGACGACTCAAGCGCCAACTCCACAATCGGCGGATTGGGGTGTTAATTGACAATCTCGAACCTGCATTAGCTCAACAAGGTGGATTGATTGCTTCTCACCGCAACTATGTAGAACTATTGCGGGTGTTGGCTGATGCCAGGGTGCAATCTGTTACCTTGATTACTAGTCGCGATCGCCTTTGTGAACCTGGGTTGAATGTGAATCACTATCGGCTTCCTGGTTTGGATCAAACTGCATGGCAACATTTTTTTAGCAACCGTGGGTTGGGCATCGACTTACCAACCTTGCAAATCATACATCGCACTTATGGCGGTAATGCTAAAGCAATGGGAATTCTCTGCGGTTCTATTCAGGAGGATTTTGACGGTGACATGGTTCTTTATTGGCAAGAAAATCATGCCGATCCGTTAGCAGCAACCGACTTAAAAAATTTAGCCGTTAGCCAAATTAATCGTCTGCAAGCCCTCGACCCTCAAGCTTATCGCTTGCTTTGCCGTTTGGGATGTTATCGTTACCAAGATATACCCACCATTTCATCTCAAGGGTTATTTTGTTTACTGTGGGATGTTCCAGCCGATCAACATCGCCAAATTATTGCCTCCTTAAGAAATCGGTCTTTGGTGGAGTGCGAAAAAGGTGAATATTGGTTGCATCCGGTGATTCGTGCAGAGGCGATCGCACGTTTACGCCTCACCGATGAATGGGAAATTGCCAACCACAAAGCCGCAGAGTTTTGGACAGCTAGTGTTAAACAAATCGAAACCTTTAAGGATGCTTTGCAAGCTCTGGAAGCATATTATCACTATATAGAAATTCATGAATTTGAGTTGGCGGGTAAGGTCATTTTAAAAAGTAGAAATAATCAATGGCAGCAGTTTTTGCCTCTTGGTAGTACGTTATATCGTATGGGTTTAATTCAACCGATACTTGCAGCAATTTATCGAGTTGTTAATAATCTGAACAATGACCAAAATTTCAGCGAACTTTATAATATACTGGGTGATTTATATTGGATAACAGGTAAGATTAGTCAAGCGATCGCTTGTCAAGAAAAGACTATTACACTCGCAACTCAAGCACTCAAATCACTTGTACCTCAGCCAGAAAATAAACATACAGTTTACTATTTGAGAATGCTAGAGGTAGATTCTTTATTAAGTATTGGTCTTTACAAGATAGATTTGTGGGAACTAGAGACAGCCGCAAAGTTATTTCAACAAGTGATTTACTTAGCTCAAAATACCGAGCATCATCGCTGGGCAGAGAAAGCTTCAGTTTGTTTAGCTTTGGTGTATTCTTATTTAGGTTTGCGCGATTCTTCATATCAATTAGCAGATGTAGCTTATCAAAATATTACGAAGGAAAAACTGGTAGAACAAACGGGGAGATTTGTCTATTTCATGCAAATTTTGGGTCAAACATACGTCAATTTAGGTGAATTTTCTCAGGCAAATCAGATATTTCAGCAAGCTTTTACTTTTGCTGAAGAAAGTCATTATATGCAGGTAAAAGCAAAAACACTCAATGGTCTAGCAGAAATCTATCGACAACAAACAGATTTTGCATTAGCTCTTGTTAAGCATACAGAAGCAATCGAACTTTTGGATAAAATAGGCGCTAAATGCGATCTGGCTGAAGCTTATTTTCAATTGGGTTTAACTAATCAAAGGATGTCAAAACCTAATGAAAGTCAAATAAATTTTGATCGAGCGATTCAGCTATTTACTGAAATCAAAGCACCAAAACAAGTTGAAAAAGTTTTAAAGTGTGCTAATCAAATCTGTGTCACCAGTCGCAATACTACTCGGTTAAGGATTTTAAACTCAGAATTGGGTTTGGGGAAAAGGTGAAAGGGGAAGGGTTAAAGTCTTTTCTTTGCCTTTTTCCCTTCCTCTTTTTCCCTTGTGGTGAACAGGCTTTTTTTTTGATAGCTTGTTATTCCCAAGATTGTTCGTGTACTGGATTTGCCAGCGTTGGAGTTGTTGCTGAGAGCAGCGACGGATTTGAAAAGTGAGTGTACCTGCTTTCTTAGGCCCAAATATGCGTAGGCGTAGCCCGTCGTAGACATCGCTCATCTCACATCCTTAAGCATATTTTTGAATCAAATTATACAATTTGTTTCGTGGCGATCGCTATCGACTTAAGTAGAAATTATTCTGGGCAGCAGGTGTTTTGTGTGAGCGAGACTTATAATCGTAGAAATCTACTAAGTGCTGAGTACCGTTAGCGGTAGCGGGGCATTTAGCACTTAAAAATGAATTGGGTTAAGTTAGATTTATCTTGTCAAACGAGAAATTATTATGTCTTCTGCTCAAGATTTAGGAATAATTTTAGAAGACACACCAGAAGATGTTATATTTCCTCCTGGTGATTTATACAGTGATGAACCACCTTTGGAAACAGAACTTCACTTGCGGCAAATACTGCTGTTGATTCAGTGTTTGGAATGGTTGTGGCAGGAACGTCAAGATTTTTACGCTTGCGGTAACATGACGATTTATTACAGTCCGCGTCAACGCAAGTCTGAGCAATTTAGAGGCCCCGATTTCTTTGTAGTTTTAAATACCCAACGCAAAACACGCAAAAGCTGGGTAGTTTGGGAAGAAGATGGCAAATACCCAAATGTGATTGTAGAGATTCTTTCTGACAAAACAGCTGCTACTGATAGAGGGTTGAAAAAGGAAATCTATCAAGATATTTGGCGGACTCCTGATTATTTTTGGTTTGACCCGGTAAGTTTAGAATTTAAAGGATTTCATTTACTAGATGGCCGTTATCAAGAACTGCAAGCAAATGAAGCTGGTTGGTTATGGAGTCAGCAATTACAGTTATATTTGGGAGTTTATCAATCGAAGTTGCGCTTTTTCACTCCCGATGGACAACTAACGCCCACGCCAGAAGAAGTAGCACACCAAGAACAGCAACAGCGTCAACAAGCCGAGCAGCAACGCGAACAAGCCGAGCAGCAACTTGCTCAAATGGAGTCCATGCTTGCTCGCTATCGGGAAAGATTTGGTGAATTACCAGAGTAATACCAATTCAAAATTCAAAATTCAAAAGTAAATTATGGATGGAGAAGAGTTGAGAAGAAGATATGCTGCTGGGGAAAGAGATTTTAGCGGTCTCAATCTCAGTGGTATTAATATCAGCGGCTCCGAACCAATGGAAGATGTTTTTATTAATATTGACTTGAGTGGAATCAATTTGAGTGGAGCCAACTTGACTGATACTATCTTGGCTGGTGCTGATCTTACTGGTGCCAATTTGAGTAACGCCAATCTGAACTAGTGCCAACTTGGGTCAGTGCAAATTGATTCGTGCTAATTTGAGTGGAGCCAATTTGACTAAAGCTTGCTTGGATGTTGTTGAATTCATGGATACTGACATGAGTGGTGCTGAATTGCGATCCGCTTCTATCACCCAAACTTGGCTGGGTAACACCAATATGAATGGTGCCAAGCATGTGAGTAATGTTGACTGGACTGGTACTCGCGTCAGAGGTCTTGTTTTGGAAGATGGAAGTGTCCTCAACGACGATCACGACTGGTGACACCATTGTTAGTTGAGAATTCGCCAACAGGGACGCATTCAATCCTAAATTTTGAAAATCAGTAACATCCATTTCAAAATTATACAATTACATCCATCCGCCAACTTCCGCATCAGTCAAGGGTTTCTCTAACTTACTATATTCTGTTTGAGCCGCCCGCAATACGTGTTTCATCTGCACTGGTTCCCCAGCATCGGCAGCCAAAAAAGCGGCATTTAAAGCAATATTACGGATATTACCCCCAGCAACATTTAGCCGTGCAAGTTGCAGAGCATCTAAATCTGCGGTTGGGGTTTCGGTTGGAAAGACACGCCGCCAAATTTCAGCTCGTTGCATAGTATCGGGGAAGGGGAACTGCACCACAAAGCGAATCCGCCGCAAAAAAGCTGTATCAATTGCACTCTTCAAGTTCGTAGTCAAGACTGCTAAACCTGGGTAACTTTCCATCCGTTGCAATAGATAACTAACTTCAATATTGGCATAGCGATCGCGCGCATCTTTAACTTCACTCCGTTTACCAAATAAAGCGTCGGCTTCATCAAATAACAAAATCACTCCACCTTGTTCTGCGGCATCAAATACTCGGCGCAAATTCTTCTCTGTCTCGCCAATATATTTGCTGACTACCGATGATAGGTCAATCCGATAGAGGTCGAGGCGCAATTTATGGGCCAGTACTTCTGCTCCCAAGGTTTTACCAGTGCCGCTACTACCTGCAAATAGGGCGCTGATTCCCAATCCCCTAGCACTCTTGCCCCCAAAACCCCAATTGTTATATACAGTACTACGTTGGCGCACATGAGCCGCAATTTCCCGGAGAACTTGTTTCTGCGCCTCTGGCAATACTAAGTCATCCCAATCCCCAGATGGCTCAATCCGTTGGGCGAGTTCATCTAAGCGCGGACGTGCTTGCACGCGGCAGGCATCCCATAAAATGCTAGCGATATCGGTTTCTGGTGTTTGTGCCAACTGTCCTGTGGCTTCTGCACAAGCAGCGCGAATGGTTGCAGCACTGAGGTTAAACTGATCCACTAAGGTTTTGACTTGCCCATTCATTTGCGATGCACTCGCCCCTAGCGCATCTTGCCAAACTGCACCTTGTTCTTTGCTAGTTGGTTGATGTACGTCAAAATTAACTACTAGGCGTTGTGATAAGCCGATCCGTTCCCGACTTGTGACTATTAAAAAGCCCTTTGTGCGTTCGATGAAACGAGCGATCGCATTCAGCCGTGCTGTATCATTAATATCCAGTTCGTTGCAGTCTATGAGTAAGGCACTCTTACTTAAAATTGTCTCGCGAGTCCACAAGCGGATGAGATTATCCAACTCGCTAGGTGCTAAAGGAATGACTTGTGCGGGCATTACCCACAAGTTTAAACCCTGAAGTTGACAAATTGTGGCGGCAATGGCACGTTTACTAGCAGTTTCACCACTAGATAACTGGACAATTGGCAGACTATTAACCTTGGAAGCTTGCGCCCAAACTGCTGCTATTCGCTCTGCCAAATCTTGGTGCGAGGGAACTAAATCGCTAACCTCTGGTAATGGCTCAATGATGCCAGCTAGCCGTTCGTCAAGATATTGGATACCTGTGAGATAATGTAAAATCCGCTCATCAATTCTCACGGGACTGAGAGTTAGGGCATGACCATCACCAATTTGAATTAACCGCCAATGACGTAAGGGAGCATTTGGAGCGATCGCATCCCAGTGGACGTTAGGTAAAGCTGCCAAAGCTAAACCCAAAGTTGGGTAAGCTCGTTGTGAATCGCCGTGAACTATAGCACACAATTTGGCAAAATCTCCATTTAATTCCATACCTGCACACAACAGCAACAAATCGCGTTCAAAGGATGAGAGGCGAAACATTTTGCAGACTCTCTCCAGTGCTGATGGTGCAGGCATAGCAGCAGCGGCTTCCTGTAACGCCTGCTGTAAATGCTCTTGGTGGTTCTCTTCAGGTTGATTTTGCTCTTTTGCCGTGTGATTTTCTAAAATACCACGCACCACGGCGAGAGCTGCTGATAGGTAGCGGTAGTTTGCCTGATCCCAATTGTGATTAATTGTCGTAGCATTCATAAAATTGTCACCTGTGGCGAATCATATTCCCCTAACTCATTCTTTTGCAGTGGACTTTCGGCGCCATCTACCCGCACTCGGACAATATAAGTTCCTGGTTTGACATTTTTGACCGGAATCGCGATCGCATCAGTGTCTTGGGTAGGTGGTGCAGCCAAGAAAGAGTAAGCTACCGGATTATCACCTGATACCTCATTGAGTAGCAAAACTACCCGCTGTTCCTTACCGACTTTCGGCTGGAATTTAACGGTAATTTCTGCTGTGCGTAAATTGTCGCCGCTATTTTCCACTTGAGTGACGAATGCTGTAATTGTTGGATGTAAGACAAAAGCCGCAACGTTTGATTCAACTAGATGATTCGTTTGGTCTACATTGCCCATTGTCAAATGTACAACTTGGACACCCTGTATGCTTGCGTATAAATCTGGCGGGACTAACAAGCTGATTTGCGTTTCTTTTACTTCTTGAGGTACTAGTAATGTCTCCGTATTACCAAAACGAATTCGTGTGATCTCACCGCGTAACCGTTTACCACGAATTACTAATGTTGTACCTGCAACAATCATTTGTTCGGCTTTAGCTGAAGCTATAACTTGCTCTATATTCGGTTGAGACAAGGGCATCATGTAAAAACTTTCAGACTTGTCATTGCTACTCTCAATCAATACCATTGATGCCAGATAAGTAGCTGAAGGTCGATAGTGTGTTTGTAAAGCAGACCATAACTTAGAAGTTTCTTCCATGTTAAAAAACTCTGGAGTCAATTTGATCTGCCCAATTTGTTCAGCTAAAGCGGATACAGACACACTTGCTACAGCTTGCGAAAAAGCACTTGAGGTATTGGTTGTAGATGCATTTATCAAAGTATTTTCAATAATATCAGATGTGATAGCTGGTGTTTTGTGTAATAAATGCATTGCATAGCCGAGTAAAAGCTCTGCCTGAAAATCCTTGGCTCCGTAAGCTGTGAGTAAGTAATGGAGATCAAGAGCTAGTGGTGGAGTCTGAGAGCGTGGGTTTCCATTAATCCGTGAGTGCCTGCTCCGAAATTCTTGAGATACCCAATCGACATTGCGATTCTGCGTCACTTGATAGAGAAAAAGGTTGATTTGGGCACGCTCATCAGCTTCAACTGAAATTCGATCCGGCGGTAGGGCAGTTACAATCACATCACCAACACTAGCAGCGATCGGATCACTGACTAAACCATTTTCCAGCAAGACTTTTAGTACTGCTGTCACTGCGGCTATAGAGAGCACATTACTCATCCTGATTCCTCATGGCAATAGCACATATTAATCATGTACGCCAGAGTACATTAATAGAATATATTTTGCAAAACTTTAAGTATTTTGTAGCAAAGACTATCAGCACGGCAGACAAAAGCGCATTGTTAACTATTAGTATAGTACGGCGTAAATCCACCTAGCATTTCAATTTAAAAGACTCGGTAACGATCAAAATCACCTGGTTAAAACTCAGCAAGTTTTCGCTGAAAGCTACCTGACGTACTTGAACAGTAGTACTTTCAAAACATCCTTTCAATTAAGACTTTAAATAATTAAAACTAAAGTCCCTATGACTACTAACCCCGTTCCTAAAATGATTTTCCAGCTTAACGTTTCTCCCAAAAAAATGACTGAAAATAATAAAACTAATACCAAGCTTGATTTATCAATTGGTGCAACAAGAGAAGCTTTTCCGGCTTGTAAGGCTTGAAAGTAAAAAATCCATGATAACCCTGTAGATACTCCAGATAATAATAAGAAAATCATGGTTTTTTGGGATATAGCTAAGATATTAACTACGTTTCCCTGAAAAAGTACAATCCCCCAAGCAACTACTAAGATCACAACAGTTCGGATTGCTGTTGCTAAATTAGAATTCACATTTTCTATCCCAATTTTGGCAAAGATAGTTGTCAATGCTGCAAAGCCAGCTGACAATAATGCATATATCCACCATGTTGTGGTGTTGCTTCCCATCTTAGCCTCCTGATTCACTAGTCAAAATTAGCAGTGTCATTTAAGAAGAGTGTTAAATTCAATTACTCATCTGTCAAGTTTTACTTGCTAGGTGCGTAGTTTACGCTTGCCCGTTTCACTCTCTTTGTCACTCAGCACTACTGAAGCTGACGACTCTCGTCGAACTTGCGCTAACTTAATATCAGGAACAAATTTAAACTGCTATAGGTCTTAATTTTAAAATTTTATCAAATTTATCACATTACTTTAAGTTATTAATATGTTAAGCTGAGTATAATTAGATAATTACTAGTAGCATATATTACTAATATTCATCTAAGTTATGAAGCAATTAATATTTGTAATACTAGCAATATCTCTGACTAAAAGTTAACACTTAAAGTAAAGTAACTAGGATGGGTTGCCTCAGATGAAATCCCCACCTTCTTCAAATTCTTGGAATGGTCGCTTTGTAGGTGATAATCAGCGATACCGTTTAGACAGACGGTTAGGCGGGGGTGGCATGGGAGAAGTCTTCCTAGCAACGGATACCCGTGTTGGTCAGCAGGTAGCGTTGAAGTTGCTCAAAGATACGCTAGTGGCATCACTCGAAATGAGAAAGCGTTTTGAGCGCGAGGTGGCTGTTTGTGCTGCTTTGCAAAGTGACCACATTGTTAAAATTAGTGATTGTGGTGTAACCCCGGAAGGTTTTCCATTTTACGTCATGGAATTTTTGCGGGGGCAAACGCTTAGACAATTACTCCTGCGCGAAAAGCGTCTGTCTGTTGAGCGGACGGTGAAGATTATGGCGCAAGTTTGTAAAGGTTTACAGCTTGCCCATCAAGGAGTGACTCTCCAACGGGATGGCGGCAAAACCACTGAACATATTCAGGTAGTTCATCGCGACCTGAAGCCAGATAATATATTTTTGATCTCGACAGATTTGGGAGAGTGGGTGAAGGTTTTAGATTTTGGTGTTGCCAAAATTCGGAGTGAATCTTCAGAAAATTCCAATATTACAAATATAACTAGTACATTTATCGGTACATTTCGTTATGCACCGCCTGAACAAATCCAAAGCGATCAAAATTTGGATGCTAGAGGTGATATTTACAGCTTAGGGATTATCCTTTATGAAATGCTGAGTGCCGCCGACCCCTTTGGGATCAGCATTAAGGGTAGTCATGTGAGTGAGGCTTCTTGGGTATTAGCTCATGCTTATGAGCCACCAAAACCACTGCGCGAGCAACCAGGGTGTGAGCATTTACCCGTACAATTAGAAGCCGTGGTGATGAAATGCCTCCACAAGAACCCAGCAAACCGATTTGCAACCGTAGAAGAACTAAATCGGGCTTTGCAAGCTGCTGCCAAATTTGCCACAGAATCTAGTGTACCCGGACAAATTACTGGGCGATCGCAACCTGCTTCTAATCAAGGTTCAAATCACGAAACTGTTCCCAGACAATCAAACGACGATACCGTTATTCGCCCTCCATCTGGTTTCCATCAAGGTTCAAATCACGAAACTGTTCCGAGACAATCAAACGACGATACTGTTATTCGCCCTCCATCTGGTTTCCATCAAGGTTCAAATCACGAAACTGTTCCGAGACAATCGAACGACGATACTGTTATTCGCCCTCCATCTGGTTTCAATCAAGGTTCAAATCACGAAACTGTTCCGAGGCCATTTAACCCAGTTGAACAAAATCCACAAAGTCCTGGGAATAATCCGAACGCCAGCAAACCTGATGTGACGTTGTATCAACCACGACCAGGAGCTAATCAAGGCGGGCAACAAGTACCACCAGATAAGACGTTGTTTCAACCGCGACCAGGAGTTAATCAAGGTGGACAACAAGTGTCACCAGATAAGACGTTGTTTCAGCCGCGACCAGGAGTTAATCAAGGTGGACAACAAGTGTCACCAGATAAGACGTTGTTTCAGCCGCGACCAGTATCTAATCAAAGTAGACCACCAGTGCAACCAGATGTGACGTTGTATCAGCCACGACCTGCGTCTAATCAACGTCGACCACAAGCGCGAACAGATGACACTATTTACCAACCAAGGCTAAGTGAGCAGCTAACTACGAGAATTACTCCCAATTTCTTGCGAATCGTAGGGGTGGTGTTGGCTATTGGGCTGACTTTAGCAGTAGTAACCTATATATATACCCAATTGCAATCTGGTAAACAGCCAAGCAACCAGCAAAATTTACCTAATAACGACCAGCGCATTTAGAACTAATCAGCATTGCTGTGCCCTATAATTCATCCCAAACCACGGGAAAGGAATAATCTGAAAATGGCGAGAAATCACGGTTTTCGCTGCGGGTTTCTTCATCCAGAACTTTGACAACTTTGTTATAAATGTCTTGTGCTTGTTGGGGGGAATCACCGATGCTGGTTAATCCCACCTTGCCAAACTGCGAAAGGCAACCCATAAGATGAAACACTGTACCAGTTTCTGTACCACTGTCAAAGTGCAGTCTGTGGTGAGCAATGATATCCATCAAATCATTAGGTAATAATCCCTGATAGCGCTCTTTTTGCAAATTATCAGTAGCAATGTAATATTTTGGACGACCTTGTTGACTATAAAATAAACCTGTGGAAAGGTCATAGCGACCGTTTGTTAATAATTTCAGGGTCATGAATGGATGAGTTGTACCACCTTTACGCAGGTTAATTTCGATCGCCTGAATATCCCAGTCTCCATTACCCTTGTCAACGGCGATAAAATCTACACCAAACCGCTCTAAAGTACCTTTTTCTGCTAGTTTTCTGCCAACTTGAAGTCCCAATTGTTGTAATTGCAATCGATATCTTTCATCAGCAGGAAACCTGCAACCAAGATAAATCTGACCGTCTGGGCCGCCGAGAATTTGGTCGTGAGTTGAAAGGATTTCCACTTCACCTTGGGGCGTGATCCGTCCTTGGACGCTGGGCGATCGCTTAATTTCCCCTTCCACGAATGCTTCAGCGATTGCCCCTAACTCAGGCATTTTTCCCAAAAAACTATCCCAAGTTTCTTGTTTTGCTTGAAAGCGCATCGTTGATAAGCGATCGCTAATTGCTGCTATCCTTTCGGCATGAGTACCAGTGTTTGGTGCTAAATTCTCAATCGGTCTGAGATCCAACAATGCATTCCCCTCTCCAGAAATGCCCTCGTTAAGTTTTACTACTACCCGTTTTAATGTTGGTTGCCGTTCCCACAAATCAACGGTAGCTTCTGCCAAATCTGTATGGTTCCAAACTTTTTCGCTGCCATCTGGATGCGGTACTTCGCTTTCCTTGAAGATTTCCCGACTGCCACTTTTTGTTCCCCAAATCTGTAAATCTGGTGCAGCCGCATACAGTGGTACACCCAATTTTAAAGACAATTCGCCTTCCCAGTGCGAAGAGTTGTAGCAGATCATAAATGATTTGTCTAGCCTCAAAGATTTCTGAATCCGCTCTAGCAAGCGTGGGCGTTCTAAAATCTTTTGGCTCAAAGGCTTAAAAGAGGAATCGTAAGTAGAAAGTAACAGCAAGCGATTGCGAGCATGAGAAAAGGGAATTCCTGGCAACAATTGCAGATAATAATCAATGATACTCGGATGCAGTGGTACTGATGTTACATAAATCAGTCGAGTTCGGGGATTCCGCAACCGAATTAAAGAAAATAGTAATCTTTCTTCATAATGTTCGCAGCCTTCGATCTTTTGGAGTTCTCCCTGGTCAAGACTCAAGGAGGGAATAATTAAAATATCCGCTTCGCTATTGTCAAATAGTTCGCTCGTTTTCCAGCGATCGCGCAGGGTTAATTGTAAGTGGCGAAACTTTTCAACCTGTTCTAACTCGGAAATATTTAATGTTGCCATAACCCATGCCCTCTAATGATCTCAATGTAGCGCACCACGCACCCTTTTGGAGGATGTATAGTCGCCGTGTCAAGATTCAGGTAGTTTTGTAAAAATTTTCCGGAAGTCCGCAAGGATCAATCAAACTATAGCTACCCGCAAATCGCCGACTTCTTTAATTTCTTTTCCGTCTAAAGGTTGAGCTAATTGCAGCTTACTTTACCTCTTGGGGGCGATAAAGTACAGCAATATAATAGTTAACTTGAAAGCAGGTGAAAAAGAGAAACTTTTCATCATATCGGAGTTGTGTACTTACTTTCATGTTCAAGCATCAGGATAAATAATCTGATTTGCCTACAGTTGCTAGAAAGAAGTAAGTTTGGCAAACATCCAGGATAGAAATGCCTAAAATTGCAAATGGCTAGTGAAAGTCAAAGCAAAAAATAAACCTTGGGTTGAATTTTCGATCCAAGGTTTAGTTATGAAATAGGGAATAAGAGAGATGAGAAAGATGGAGTATAGCTAATTCTCAATGCTCAATTCTCCATTGACAATGCCCAATTCAATATTGAATTACCAAGGTAAAACAGATGGCTAAATCAAAAGAACCAAAAGAGAAAAAAGAACAAAAATTGCAACCGCCACAGCAACAAGAAGCACCAGGTGTTGAATCAGAAATGACACCAAAACCCAAAGCTGATGATGCTCAGTATCGGGGTAGCGGCAAGTTACAAGATAAAGTAGCATTGATTACGGGTGCAGATAGTGGAATTGGTCGTGCTGTTGCGATCGCATTTGCAAAAGAAGGTGCAGATGTGGCTATTCTTTACCTTAATGAACACGATGATGCCAAAGAAACAAAACATTTGGTAGAAAAACAAGGGCGTCGTGCAGTAACCATCGCAGGTGATATTGGCAATGAAACTTTTTGTCAGCAAGCCATACAACAAACAGTTGGTGAGTTTGGCAAACTCGATATTCTCGTCAACAACGCTGCTGAACAACATCCGAAAGAAAGTATTGAAGAAATCACTGAAGAGCAACTAGAGCGAACTTTCCGCACTAATATTTTCTCGATGTTTTTCATGACTAAGGCTGCACTAAAGCATCTACAAGCAGGCAGTGCTATCATCAATACCACATCGGTAACAGCTTATAAAGGTAGTCCACAACTACTAGATTACTCTTCTACAAAAGGTGCGATCGTTGCTTTCACTCGCTCCTTATCAAAAAATTTGGTATCCAAAGGAATTAGGGTTAATGCTGTCGCGCCAGGGCCAATTTGGACACCTTTAATTCCCTCAACTTTTCCCGAAGAGAAAGTTGAAACTTTTGGCAAACAAGTACCAATGGAACGAGCCGGACAACCAGAAGAAGTTGCTCCTAGCTACGTATATTTAGCTTCGGATGATGCTTCTTATGTCTCTGGACAAGTGTTACATGTCAATGGTGGAGATGTTGTGAATGGGTAAGTGAAAAATTCAGTCATTAGTCATTAGTCATTAGTCATTGGTCATTGGTTATTCACTTTGAATAAAGGATTAATGACTAATGATAAAAAAATAATTACTTCTAATTATACCCTGATGGTCTTCCATTGGAGGGATGAGTAAATGTGGGAATATTGATAGTCTATCTAGCAGCAAACATTTAAGAAATAATAACTACGTCTATGGCATCTCCTACACCACTAAATGGCAGAGAACTAGTAGATTGTGCTAGAGCAAATGCCCAGCAAGGAATTGAAACTGCTGCTTATCAATGTGGCTATGGTCAAGACCTCAACAAATTTGCCAGAGAACTTAGACAAGCTTGTGAAGACATGAATTTACAAGTGAAGGAACTTAGCGGATTGATTACTGACCAAGACATGATCCTGCAATTGGGTACTGGTGAAATTGTTGCTCCAGATACAGAATCAGAATTGTAAAAGTTAGGTTAGTCATTTGTCCTTTGTCCTTTGTCATTTGTAGTGTGTTATTCACTAATGACTAATGACTAATGACTAATGACTCTTTTCATAACTTTAAAATTACCCGCGCTAAATTGAAGTAAATCAAAACACCTACAACATCAACTGCTGTGGTGATGAATGGTGCTGACATTAATGCCGGATCTAAACGCAGATAGCGAAATAGAAATGGCAGTGCTGAACCGGATATCGAAGCCAAAATAGAAATAGCTACCAGACTAGTGCCTACAGCGATCGCTACTTCTACTCGTCCTTGCAGAAAATAAGCCCAGACAGTAGCGATCGTACCTAACATTCCTCCCAATAATGCCCCAGCGATCGCTTCCCGGCCGATTACCTGCAATGCACCAAGCGATCGGATTTCATCGGTGTTCATCCCGCGAATCACCACTGTGGAAGATTGAGCGCCTACATTACCCCCAGTACCAGTCAACAAGGGAATAAAGGCCGTCAGTGTCACCACTTTTGCTAAAATGTCTTCTTGCGACTTAATAATTGTTCCTGTGACGGTATTGGTTATAAGTAAGACTAATAACCAGACAACCCGCTTCCGAGCAATTTCTAGCAAATTCATTTGAAAATAATTGTCGCCCCCCGACTGCACACCACCACCCAAGGCATAAATATCCTCAGTGGTTTCTTGTTGCAGAATATCAATTACATCATCTACCGTAACAATACCTACTAGAAGCTGTTCTCTATCTACCACAGGCACAGCCAAAAAATCATATCTTTGGATTAATCTTGCAACTTCTTCCTGGTCTGTATCAGTGTAGACAAACACCACATCACGGGTCATAATCTCGCCAATAATTTGCTCAGGCTGAGACGTTACTAATTCTCGCAACGATACAATCCCCGTCAAGCGCCTTGCCGCATCCATGACATAAAGATAATAAATCATCTCACTGGCATTAGCTAAGTTGCGAATTCGCTCTAGAGCTTGAGATACTGTAAAGTTTTCTTTCAGCGAGATTAGCTCTAGGGTCATGATTCGCCCAGCTGTATCAGCTTCATAACCCAATAGTTGGGCTGTAGCTTGACGTTCTGCTGGACTCAGTTGTTCTAATAAGTGATTGACGACTTTTGCCGGTAATTCATCAAATAACCTAGCTCGGTCATCCGGCGACATTTGATCGACAATATCGCGGACTTCCTGGCTTTTAAGTTCTTCAATTAACCGTTCTTGAACACTGTAGTCGAGATATTCATAAACTTCGATCGCCTCATCCTTAGAAAGCAAGCGAAAAGCCAAAGCGTGCATCGCTTCTGGCAAACCCTCAATTGCCTCGGCGATATCCGCAGGCTGCACGGGTACGAGAATAGATTTTGCTCCCTGCAAGTCTCCTGCTTCCAGGAGCATTTGCAGCTGAGTCCGCACTAAATCTCGCAATTCCCTGCGTGAGAGATTCTGGATGGTAGAGTTTAAATTGTTTGTCTCAGTCAAAATCCACTTTCCTCAGCCAGTTTGAACAAGGTTGCTGCCCCTAGTCTAGGGGAAAGTGGGAATGTGCAACGTCAAACTTGAAATTTTTCTGACTTGGCGTAAATTGAAAACTTTTGTAAATGAACGAAAGAGTAGGGTTTCGGACGCTAACAATTCTTTGCGTTCAGCAATATCGCGGCGTCTCGTAAAGCCTGCGACATAGCAGCTTCGCTTAGTGCGTAGCCTTTTGCAAATAAGAGAAACTGTTGCGTAGCCATCCATTAAGTAAGTAGGTGCTAAAAAACACAACTAGAAGGGTAAAGGTTAAGGGTAAAAGGGAAAAACCTTTACCCTTTAACCTTTTCCCTTTACCCATACAAAACTTTGTATAGTTCGGTTTAATTGTGCCAACCTACTTAGCAGGATAATCGAACCATAGCAAGGTTACTCAAAAAGTACGATTATTTCTTAAATTCTAGTAGATTGTGTTCCCCAGCTTAAATGCATAAATGGTGAGGCTCTTGCAAAAGCTTTTGCTCCACTGATTTTAGGTTACAGCGGTTCTCAGTTGAGTGAGGTACAAAAACCCCACCCCCAACCCCCTCCCCGCAAGCGAGGCTACGGTGTACACACAAGTCGTGAAATTCCACCTGACACTTGGTTTCGTCCTCTAGCAGTAGGATTGTGCGATCGCTCTGAAAGTCTGTCATTGCGTTCGCGTAGCGTCTCGTAGAGAGGAGAAACGACGAAGCAATCGCTTTAACTCACGGGATTATGTGATTACTTCGCTCCGTTATCACTGCGCTCGTAATGACTATTTTTGGGGTCTATAACGCCTGAAACCCTTTCAGATAGTACTTGTGTGTACACCGTAGCGCAAGCGAGGAGGGGAATATGATGTACCTCATGTGATTAGTAAACGCTATATTACTATGATTTCTGCTGGTTCCGCTAAGAAAGATATAAAGTAATACTCAAGATAAAGTATAAATAAACATTAATTCTTCAAATCTTTAAATATTAAAATTTTTCTTTACCCAACTTTTATTTAGTTAATAAATATGTAGAAAAAGCACGTTAAATTATCCGGTAATTTGGCAATTTTTATTTAATCCTCATCAAAACTTTTATATTCCTTTAAAAAAGGATGTATCAATGTGAATATTTAAACAAAGTCTCCTACAAAACATAGACATAACACCGCAATCTATTGTCAAATATGTAGAAGCAAAAAAATACTTAGGTAGTGTGTGTAAAGTTATTTTGTATGACTATTACGTATGCATCTGCTTTTTTTGTGCATCCTTTGCCTCAAGGAATATGCATCTGCGCATCAATGGAATTTGAGTCTCTCAAGAACTCAACAATTTGCTCAGAGAAAACAAATAATAATATGTTCTTCAACTAATTATTCATAATTAGCAATTACTAAACATATATTTATAGGTAAATCAATGATTAGCTTATCAATATATTTATATCAAGCTTTATGATGCATTCTTTGTTGAAATATTCAATGTAAAACTAATTTTGTAGCATTAACTATGACATCAAATCAAAACTTATCAACATCGGTAAGTCCAGTAATTACTACTAAATCATCTCTAGAAAGCATTGACCAAGGACAAAGCAGCATTTCTGCTCGGTCTAGCCTACTCTCTCAAGGAGATGGACTCAAAGCAGAGTATTACGACAACATCGACTTCACCAACCTCAAGCAAACTCGCATAGATCCGACGGTGAACTTTAACTGGGGCGCTGGTTCTCCAGATCCGTCGATTGCTGTAGATACCTTCTCAGTGCGCTGGACAGGTAAGGTAGAAGCCAAGTACAGCGAAACTTATAACTTCTACACCACTAGTGATGATGGTGTGCGACTGTGGGTAAATGGTCAACAAATCATCAATAAGTTTGTCGATCAACCTGCAACAGCATACAGTGGCTCAATCGCCCTGGTTGCGGGTGAAAAATACGATATTAAACTTGAGTACTACGAAAATAAATCCAATGCCGTTTCTCAACTGGCTTGGTCAAGCACTTCTCAGGCGAAGGAAATCATTCCTCAGTCCCAACTATATAGTATCGGCACATCTAATAGTGGCAACGGACTCAAAGCAGAGTATTACGACAACATCGACTTCACCAACCTCAAGCAAACTCGCATAGATCCGACGGTGAACTTTAACTGGGGCGCTGGTTCTCCAGATCCGTCGATTGCTGTAGATACCTTCTCAGTGCGCTGGACAGGTAAGGTAGAAGCCAAGTACAGCGAAACTTATAACTTCTACACCACTAGTGATGATGGTGTGCGACTGTGGGTAAATGGTCAACAAATCATCAATAAGTTTGTCGATCAACCTGCAACAGCATACAGTGGCTCAATCGCCCTGGTTGCGGGTGAAAAATACGATATTAAACTTGAGTACTACGAAAATAAATCCAATGCCGTTTCTCAACTGGCTTGGTCAAGCACTTCTCAGGCTAAGGAAATCATTCCTCAGTCCCAACTGTATAGTAATATCAGCACACCTAGTAGTGGCAATGGACTCAAAGCAGAGTACTACGACAACATCGACTTCACCAACTTGAAGGTAACTACTACAAATCCGACGGTGAACTTTAATTGGGGCGCTGATTCTCCCGCTCCGTCGATTGATGCAGATACCTTCTCAGCGCGCTGGACAGGTCAGGTAGAAGCCAAGTACAGCGAAACTTATAACTTTTACACTACTGCTGATGATGCTGTGCGACTGTGGGTGAATGGTCAACAAATCATCGATAAGTTTATCGATCAACCTGCCACCGAATCCAGTGGCTCGATCGCATTGGTTGCAGGTCAAAAGTACGATATTAAACTTGAGTACTATGAAAATAAAGGCAATGCCGTTTCTCAACTGCGTTGGTCAAGCGCCTCTCAGGTGAAGGAAATCATTCCTCAGTCTCAACTTTATTCACCATTTCTTCAGACCACCATCACCTTAGGCTCGTCTTCGATGACTCTGAACGAAGACAGTGATAGTATTACCGTTAAATTAATTAGAACTGGAGATTTAAGTGGTACATCTTCAATCAAGTATGCAACTATAGCTAATACTGCGACAAAAGGAGTTGACTATGGGAGTGAAGGCGTTGAAAGTGCTGGAATACTTACCTTTGCGCCGGGACAAAGCAGCACGCAGGTATCCATTCCGATCAATGATGATTCCTTGATAGAAGGAGATGAAACCTTTAATTTTGTCATCGATCAGGCAGACGGAGCAACACTAGGACTGCAAAGAACTCTCGCAATTACAATTCAAGACAACGATCGCTCTGGCCTCGATTTCAGTCAGCCAGTAGTTAATGAGGGTGACGGGACTGCTAAGGTGATAGTTACACGGGGCAACGCTTCGGCGGCGGCTAGCGTGAACTACACAACCCTAGATGGGACTGCTAAAGCTGGATCTGACTACCAGGCTGTATCTGGAAGCTTGAGTTTTGCAGCCGGACAAACCAGCAACACCATTGTTATCCCCATTCTTAATGACAACGTTCAGGAATCAAATGAAACATTTACTTTAAAGTTCAGTAACCCAGTTGGAGTGCAGCTAACTAATCAAGAAACAAGTATCAGTCTTATTGATAATGACTCTGGTAACTTTGCTTTAGATACGGTAGTTTCTGGTTTGACTCAACCCACAGCTTTTGAATGGGCACCTGATGGTAACAGCATGTTCATTGCCCAGAAAAATGGGGTAGTGCGAGTCATGAAAAACGGTACCTTATTATCAACACCATTTACTGATATTCGCGGACAGGTAAATGATACGCGCGATCGCGGTCTGTTAAGCATTGCTGTACATCCAGATTTTGGCAAAAGTCCAAACGGCAACAACTATGTTTACCTGTTGTATACCTACGATCCACCAGAAACTAGCCTAAACAATCCCAAGAACAATCCCAACAGCACATTAGACGATCCCGATCAGAATGGAAATCGTACTGCACGGCTAAGTCGCTTTGAAGCTGATCCCAACACTAATTACACTACTGCGATCGCTGGCAGCGAAGTTGTACTACTCGGCACAAATGGCACTTGGGCGAATATTATCAAGCCAGATGGAAATAGTACAAATGTCACACTTGGCTATGCACCATCAGGAATTCTCAACAAAGATACTGGTAAGCCGTTTACCAGCTTGCAAGATTATCTCAATAATCTCGATAAAGTCCAAAATGTCCAGAACTTTATAGCCAATGATAGCGAATCTCACTCAGTTGGTTCTGTGCGTTTTGGTACTGATGGTTCTCTGTTTGTGAGCTTAGGAGATGGTACTTCCTACAATGGGATAGACCCCAGAGCAATTCGCGTTCAGGATGTTAATAACCTGTCCGGCAAGATCCTGCGGATTGATGCGATTACAGGTCAAGGCTTATCAAGTAATCCTTTCTACAATGGCGATCTCAATAGCAATAGTTCCAAAGTTTATAGCTTAGGTCTGCGTAACCCCTTCCGTTTCACAATTGATCAAAAGACCAATACCCCCGTAGTTGGTGATGTTGGCTTCGTTAGTTGGGAAGAGGTGAATGTCGCAAAACCAGGAGCGAACTTTGGCTGGCCGTTCTATGAAGGAGGACTTGACGCCAATGGCAATACTACCAGTCTGAAACAATCAGGCTATTCTAATCTAGATGCAGCGAAAGATTTCTATAGTAGTGGTAAAGCTGTTACAGCACCAGTTTACACCTACAAACATACTGGTTCTAATTCGATCGTCATGGGTGACTTTTACACAGGTAATACTTTCCCTTCAATCTATGAAGGTGCCTTATTCGTTGGTGATTTCAGTCTAGGAACTATTGATGCTGTAAAATTCGATAGTCAGGGCAAACTTGTCTCAGTTAAGCGGTTTGCTTCCCAAACAGATAGACCTAATTTAGGGTTAACTGCACAAATTACCACTGGAAAGGATGGTAATCTCTATTACGCCAACTTGACCGGAGGGCAGATTAATCGCTTCCGACCTGTTTAGATAACAGTTATCAGTTATCAGTTATCAGTTATCAGTGAACAGTTGTCTGACTGTTCACTGATTTTGGTTAAGATAACTTTGTCAGAAATCCTAACAATTTTTTGGTATTTGATGTTAGGAGTGTTCGACGATAAGCATCAGCGGCTTTTTTAATCGCTTCGGCTTGAGTGGGATAAGGATGAATTACACTGCTTAACTTGCTCAAACCAATTTTATTCACCATTGCCGTAGTTACTTCTGATATCATCTCACCCGCGTGACTGGCGACAATAGTTGCACCAATAATTTCATCAGATCCTTTTTTATGATGGATTTTGAGAAATCCTAACTCTTCACCATCTGCGATCGCTCGGTCTACAGTATTAAAGGGTATGTTGATTGTCGTCACCTCAATACCCAATTTTTGCGCTTCGTGTTCGTATAACCCTACGTGAGCAATTTCTGGGTCGGTATAAGTTACCCAAGGCATCACCAAACTACTGAGTTTCGAGCGTCCTATGCCAAAGGGAGAAAACAGAGTATTTTTAATTACAATCCGCGCTGCTGCATCAGCAGCATGGGTAAACTTCCAGTTCATGCAGATATCGCCGGCTGCATAAATTTTGGGATTGGTCGTTTGCAGGTAATCATTTACCTTCACGCCTTGATGCTTGTCATATTCTACACCCACAGCTTCTAAATTTAGATTTTCGACATTTGGCGATCGCCCCGCACCAACTAAAATTTCATCGACTGTCACCGAATCTCGATGACCATTAGAGGAAAAGTAAAGGCGTTTTCCCTCGGTGACAGTTACCACTTCTTCTAACTTGGAATTTAGTACCAGGCGAATTCCTTCGTTAATCAAAACCTTTTGGAGAATTTCAGCGCCTTCAGCATCTTCTTTATTAAGGATGTGAGAACCGTTATGGAAAAGTACCACCTCACAACCTAAACGCCGGAAAGCTTGCGCTAATTCGCAACCAATAGGCCCGCCACCAATCACCGCCAAACGTTCCGGTCGTTGAATTAAGGAAAAAACCGTTTCATTGGTTAGATAACCCGCCTTTTCAATTCCCGGAATCGACAGTTGTGCAGCTCTTGCGCCAGTCGCAATTACAGCTTTTTTAAATCGGAGAGTTTTATCACCAACTTCCACCGTATTTTTACTTGCAAATCGACCGCTACCCAAAAAGACATCGACACCCAACTTTTGAAACCGTTCTGCCGAATCGTTAGGGCTGATATCAGCCCTTATCCGCCGCATTCTTGCCATGACTTTGGGAAAATCAACATCAATATTATGTTGGGGAATATTAACTCCTAAACCTTTAGCATCCCAGATTTCGCCAACGACGCGGGCAGAGCGAATAATAGTTTTAGATGGTACGCAACCAACATTTAAGCAATCTCCACCCATGAGATGCTTTTCAATCAACGCCACCTTTAAACCCAAATCCAGACCCGCCGCACCCGCAGCCACGACTAATCCCGCCGTACCAGCCCCAATTACTACCAAATCGTAAACATCTGCGGGTTGAGGATTAACCCAATTTGGGGGATGGACGTAAGACACCAACTTTTGGTTGTACTCATCAATTGGGCGAACTGTGACTCTCTCTAAATCTGAATTGGTCATTGGCAAAACCTCTTTTAAAATTAAGAATCCCGATTATTTTTTTTATGCTTGTTTATAGCGGTTCTCGATTGGGTGAGCGGCAAGAACCCCACCCCGCAAAAGCTATGCTTTGTCTTGCCTCCCCTTCGCAACTATGGTGTACACACAAGTCTGAAGTAGTTAGTTTACGAATCTGGTTATTACCCCACCCTAACCCTCCCCGATGGATTGGGGAGGGAACTAGATTTTCTTTTTTCCCCCCTTGGCAAGGGGGGATTAAGGGGGGTAATTTGACTTGTGTGTACATGCATAGACCCTTAGCAAGGGGAAGGGTGCAATGACTATGGGAATCATAACTAATTACGCGGACATGATATTACAGCAATTTGCAGTTGACATAGGCTTCTACAGTGGTACTACTCTACAATTCTTCTTCTAAAGCTTTGCGTGCAATCCGGGTTACATAAACTGTAACAGCGACAGTCGCAATCAAACCCAAGATGCGAATTGCCCATTGTAAAGTCGGGTTGCTAGGTTGAGCCTCAGTGCCAATCATCGCTAAATTACCTGCAAGGGAACCAATATAAACGTACATAATGGTTCCGGGAATCATGCCTAGAGAGCCGATGAAGTAATCTTGAAGTGAAACTCCCGTGATGCCAAAGGCATAATTGAGCAAATTGAAAGGAAATATGGGGGACAATCGCGTTAACAGGACAATTTTTAATCCTTCTCTACCAACCGCTTGGTCAATGGCAGCAAATTTTTTGTTATCTGCGATTTTACCAGCAACCCAACCCCTTGCTAAATAACGTCCCACAAGGAAAGCAGCAGTAGCGCCAAGGGTTGCACCGATAAACACGTAGAGAGAACCCCAAACTGCACCAAAAATTACACCAGCCCCCAAGGTGAGAATAGAACCTGGGAAAAAAGCAACGGTAGCGATAATATAAATAGCAATAAAAGCTATGGCTCCTAACGCACCCAGGCTATCAATCCACTGCAAGGCTTCGCGTAAAATTGCTTGGGGATTGAAAGAATTTGAATTTGCCGATTCTTGTGCTAAAGCTGGGTCTGCGTTTAATGAGAAACAGCTTGCCAATATTAGTAATACTAATACACTGAGGCTAAAAAAATTCTGGAGGTTTTTGGCATCAATACTTTTAACACTTCGGCTTCGCTCAGTGTTAAAGCCGAGCGGAGTCGTTCGCGTAGCGTCTCGCAGAGAGGCTTTAAATATCTGAACGATTGTTAGTTTTTTCATGGGTTGTGATTTCTTCTACTGCCACACTTTGAGCTAATGCTTTCTGAGCAACTTTTGTGATATACACAGTTACAGCAACGGTAGCAATCAACCCAACTACTCGCATTATCCATTGCCAGACTTGAGTTTCTGGAGTTATTGGTTGATGAGAGGTGTTAATCATGGCAAGATTACCAGCTAAAGAACCAATATAAACGTACATCACAGTACCGGGAATAATGCCGAAGGAACCTAATATATAGTCTTTGAGAGAAACCTGTGTTATCCCAAAAGCATAATTTAATAAATTGAAGGGAAAAATAGGTGAGAGACGAGTTAGTAAAACAATTTTCCATCCTTCTTTAGCAACTGCTAAATCAATCGCTTTAAATTTAGGATGTTTGTCCATTTGTCGAGAAACCCAATCCCGCGATAAGTAGCGTCCAATGAGAAAAGCCAAGGCTGCTCCAATTGTTGCAGCAATTAGCACATATATTGATCCCCAAAATACTCCAAACAGACAACCACCTTTGAGCGTTAGGAGGGAACCCGGTATAAATAGTAATGTTGCCAAGTTATAAATGAGTATGTAGGCGATAGGCCCTAAAACACCCAGACTTTCAACCCAAATGACTGAAGTTTGTAAAAGTCCCTGAAAGTTTAACTGTTTAGCAGCAATTATTAGAGTGATAATCAGGCAACTTAGAAGTAGTAGTTTGAGTTTGGAATTGAATAAACGCTTGTTCATTTTTATAAGTTTCACCCTCAGAGGCTCGACGTTGACCTTTTGAGGCTCAATGTTGACCTTTTGAGGCTCAATGTTGACCTTTTGAAGCTCAATGTTGACCTTCTGAGGTTCGACGCTGACCTTCTGAGGCTCAATGTTGACCTTCTGAGGCTCGACGTTGACCTTCTGAGGTTCGACGTTGACCTTCTGAGGTTCGACGTTGACCTTCTGAGGTTCGACGTTGACCTTTTGAAGCTCAATGTTGACCTTCTGAAGCTCAACTTTAAAATTTATACCTCAAATTGAATGCCCCTAAGATATACTACCTACATAAGAAACAGCTTAAAGCCTCTTAAATTTTTCTCGGCGATACCAGCTACAAATTCGCTCAGGTGAAATGCCGAGCAAATAAGCAATAATAACTATTTGATTAAGCAGCGTAGTTTTGAATACTCCCTTTTGCAACCATCTACGCGCTGAGGTGACAACTGGTGTGGGAATAATTACAACGCGTCCAATGCGTTTTAAACGACGCATCAGTTCAAAGTCTTCCATGATGGGCAATTCGGGAAAGCCGCCTATTTGCTGAAATACTTTCTTTGTTAAAAAAATTGCTTGGTCGCCGTATGGCATTTGGTAAAAATGCGATCGCACATTTACCCCCAACTCTACCCATCGTAAACTTAAAAGTGAGGCATCAATCCGCAACTTAAAAGCACCAGCCACAGTCCCAGGTTGTTGTAGCGCTGTGCGAATCATCTCATCAAACCCCTTTGGCAAACCGGTATCCGCATGGAGAAATAACAGAATCTCACCACTAGCCGCTACAGCACCCGCGTTCATTTGCACAGCACGACCGGGAGATGATGAGATAACTTTGACATTTAAAGACTGAGCGATCGCTACAGTATCATCACTAGAGCCACCATCGACTACAATGACTTCTATATTTAGATTGGCTTGAGTAGTAGCAATGGCTTTTTTAATATTCCCTGCTTCATTAATAGCCGGAATAATAATCGAAATTTTAGCAGCGTCAATACTCTCACTCATGATTGCTGAGTTTTCTTTTCCGGTTGGTCAGGAAATGAACACTCTACCGTTACCTTCAGATTGCTTTCAGCCGTGCCTTTAGTTATGTAAGGTATACCTGCTTCACCGCCAACTTTGATGCCAAATTCTAGAGTGACTTTATCAATATTAGCAACAGGAATTTTCTTAAAAGCATTGAGTGAATAAACAGTGTAAGCCCGAATTGTACCTTCAATTGCTTGGAAATTTTGCACTATCTGCTTTTGTGCAGCATCAGCATCCCATCCCTTATCAATTAGCGCTTCTTCTCCCTCCGGGGATTCGGTAATCACTGGCAGAGCATCTACATTATTTGTAGCCTCAATGTAAATAATAGTGCCATCTTCTAATTGAATAGGTGTGAGTTGAGTCATGGGATAAATCTCGCCTAAAAGAATTGCGTCTAGGGTAGTCCAGCAGTGCTTATCTACAAAATTTTACGGAAAATGCGGTAAATTTCTTGTATAAGCTGGAAATAATTCGGCACAACTATCATAGGGCTTTGCAGGATGAGTCGAGACGCTTTGGTAGTAGGAATTAATACGTATGACCGCTTAAAATGTCTCAATGCACCAGCTGCCGATGGTGAAGCGATCGCTCAAATCTTACAACAATATGGTGAATTTCGGGTAACGCGGCTACCAGCAGTCAAAGACAAGGAAAATGAGACGATTCGCATTGGTAAGCAAACTAAAGTTAGTTTAACTCAGTTAGAAAGAGCGATCGTCCAATTATTCAAACCAGATGGGAAGCCGCCAGACACAGCACTGCTGTATTTTTCCGGTCATGGGTTGCGGAAAAATCTAGGAATTCAGGAAGGCTTTTTAGCAACGAGTGAAGTCAACCCCGATGCGGGTAATTGGGGATTATCTTTGCAATGGCTGCGGCGACTGCTGCAAGAAAGTGAAGTCAGACAACAAATTGTGATTTTGGATTGCTGTTATAGCGGAGAAGTGCTAAATTTTGCAGAGGCAGATCCAGGCGATCGCGGTAAAGGCAGAGACAGGTGTTTTATTGCGGCTTCTCGTGATTTTGAAGTTGCTTTTGAAGAGATTAACAGCCAACACAGCGTTCTCACCGCTGCACTCCTCAAAGGTTTGGAACCAAAACAAGACCGTTGGGTGAGTAACTACACTTTAGTAGACTTACTCAATCAACAATATCACCCATTCCCTCAGCGTCCCATTTTTGCTAACTCTGGTGAAGTAATTAATCTCACCCGCAAATGGAATTCTTCTCCTGTGAATTCCACAGTACAAATATCAGCTATTTGTCCTTACAAAGGGTTGTCTTATTTTGATTGTACAGAAGCAGATGCCAACTTATTTTATGGCAGAACAGCGTTAACCGACGAATTATTAGAAAAAGTGCGATCGGGTAATTTCCTCGCTGTGTTGGGAGCATCAGGAAGTGGTAAATCTAGTGTTGTGAGGGCGGGTTTACTTTATCAATTAAAGTTAGGACGCAGGTTATCAGGTAGCGATACTTGGCAGCTAAAAATATTTCGACCAGGGATTAATCCCTTACAAAATTTAGCATTGGCATTTGTAGAATCAGAATTATCAGATATTGAACGCGCATCACAATTAGCAAAAGCTGAAGAATTAATTGCAAAAGGTACAGTTGGTTTAGGACAGTTGATTACTGCTGCACAAACTCAGCGCGTAGTGTTAGTGGTAGACCAGTTTGAAGAAACTTTTACTCAATGTCAAGACATTACGAAACGACAACAGTTTTTTGAATGTGTGTTAGGTGCTTTGCAACGAGATGACAATAAACTCTGCCTAATAATCACAATGCGGGTTGATTTTTTTAGTAAATGTCTGGAACAAGAGTATGGCGGACTAGCTAAGAAAATTCAAGAGCGTTTAGTAACAGTAACACCAATGAATCGGGAGGAATTAAAAACAGCAATTATCAAACCTGCCCAACAGGTGAACTTAGCAGTAGAACCAGAATTAGTTTCTCAAATGATTGCAGATGTAGAAAATTCACCGGGGAGTTTACCGTTGTTGCAGTACACGCTAACAGAACTATGGCAGCAAAAAACTGAAGAACGGTTAACCTTGACTACCTATAGCAAACTAGGTGGAGTCAGAGGGACTCTACAAAAACGCGCTACAGAAGTTTATGAGTCATTATCATCAGAAGAACGGCAAGCAACAAAGCGGATTTTTTTAGAATTGACGCAGTTGGGAGAAGGAACAGAAGATACCCGCAGACAAGTTTTGCAACGGGATTTAGTTACTTCACAGCATCCAGAAGTTGTGATTAATAGAATAATTCAACGGTTAGCTGATGAGAAGCTAGTTGTCACCAGTAACTTATCTAATCAAATTGCTGTGGTAGATGTGGCACATGAAGCACTGATTCGCCATTGGTTACTGTTACGCAAATGGATTGAGGAAAGTCGAGACATCCTGCGACAAAAGCGAAAAATTGAAGCGGCAGCTATTGAATGGCGAGATAGGGAAAAAGCGAAAGATTATCTGCTTCAGGGTAAACGCTTGACAGAGGCAAATATTTTTCAGAAGGCACAAGATGATAACTTGAAATTATCAGACTTGGCTATTGAATTGATTCAAACAAGTATCAGAAACAGATTGAATAATCACTTTAAATTAATATTTTTTTTCTTAATTACGCTGGGATTATCAGTATATCTGAGCTTTGCAGTTGAGAAACAGTTGAAGATAATAAAACTTCGGCAAACCCTTGATGCTGCTCAGGGAAAGAAGTATGAGAGGACAACAATTAAAGCTATTGAAAAGCTGGTAGAAGCTGGTGAAAGCCTAGCTGGCAAAGATTTTGAGAGTGCCAACCTTAACGGTGTCGACTTCAGCCGTGCCGACCTCAGCCGTGCTTATCTCAACGCTGTCTACCTCAGCGGTGCTTACCTGATCAGCGCCAACCTCAACAAAGCCGATCTTAGCCGTGCCGATCTCAGCCGTGCCGATCTTAGCCGTGCCGACCTCAGCAATGCTAACCTCAACGATGCCAACCTCAACGATGCCAACCTCAGCGATGTCGACCTCAGAGGTGCTTACCTCATAGGTGCTAACCTCAGCGATGCCGACCTCAGAGGTGCTTACCTCATCGGTACCGACCTCGAAGATGCCGACTTCAGCCGTGTCAAAAACCTGACTCCTGAGCAAGTTAAATCTGCGAAAAATTCGGAAAAGGCAAAATATGACAAGGATTTTCGTGCCAAGCTGGGTTTACCACCAGAACCATCTAAGTGAATACTTTGAGTTCGTTTTTACTTCTACCCAATCCCGCAATGCAACTTTGTGCAAACTTTTTCTAGATCATTATTCGACTAAAAGCAGTTGTTTTGTGGTCTTCTTTGCGTCTATGGGCAAAGCAAAAAGATTTATTTGTCAGAGCGAGCAGATCGCAACGCTCAGAGATTACTTTGCTAGCAATGAGTTTTTATAATTAGGCGATCGCACCAAACAAAGGCGAACCCTGCATCTAGTCTGAAAAAATGGTGTTCAGGAGCGATCTCTTTGCTCAGAGATTGCTTTGCTGGCAATGAGTTTTTATAATTAAGCGATCGCACCAAACAAAGACGAACCTTGCATCTAGTCTGAAAAAATGGTGTTCAAGAGCGATCTCTTTGCTCAGAGATTGTATTGCTGGCAATGAGTTTTTATAATTAAGCGATCGCACCAAACAAAGACGAACCTTGCATCTAGTCTGAAAAAATGGTGTTCAAGAGCGATCTCTTTGCTCAGAGATTGTATTGCTGGCAATGAGTTTTTATAATTAAGCGATCGCACCAAACAAAGACGAACCCTAAAGCCACTTCCGATAACTCTGGATCTAATCTGAAAAAATCGCATCATAGAGCGATGCCTGCGGTATTTGCTAGCCAACGCAACGCTCAAAGATTGCTTTGGTGGCAACGAGTTTTTATAATTAAGCGATCGCACCAAACAAAGACGAACCCTAAAGCCACTTCCGATAACTCTGGATCTAATCTGAAAAAATCGCATCATAGAGCGATGCCTGCGGTATTTGCTAGCCAACGCAATGCTCAGAGATTGCTTTGCTGGCAATGAGTTTTTATAATTAAGCGATCGCACAGCTAATCTTCAAAAATGGTATCAAACAGCGATCGCTTGACTCTGAAATTCATTGCCAGGATGTCTTGATACAATTGGTCTGTGCTACTAATGGTGATTTTGCCATTTACCTGAAGTTTCTTGATGACTGCTAGGGTTCCCTTAACATTTAATCCTAGTCGAGTTGCTTCTTTTCTAGCTGCGAAGTCATCTAAAATTATGTAATCTGTTTGTAATTTAGTGCCTAAAGCAATGGCTTCTGATTCTCCTCTCCCTAGTCGCATATTTAGGCGATTGGCTAAGGAAAGTAATTTAATTTCTTTGACTAATATTTTTTCAGCATCAATTAAAGCTTTTACCTGCTGACTAGCTGCATCAGATTTTGCACTGATTTCTTCTGCAACAAAATTTGGCAAATAAAACTCATCAGAGGAATCTAGAAAAATATCGAGAAATTCCAGGCGCGATAAAAAGATTAATGGAGAAGAGTTAAAAATAACCTTCACACACCTTACCAATCCTTCTCTATAGCGATATCTTCTTCAGTCAAGTAGGAAAATTCCAGCCCCATCAAATCTAATAGTTTAAGAAATACATCAGGCTCTATTTCCATCATTTCTGCGGCTTTTTTCAAACTAATAACTCTCGAAAATAACGCCCCTATCACAAATAAAAACGTTTCTTTTTCCTCAATATTATTAAATAATGTAATTTCTGAAGCAACACTTCTTAATTCTTCCTTACTAGTCATAGATATTTCAAGCTACCGACTGAATATCCTTAGATATTATCCCAAACTTCTGTAAGCGATGTCTACTGACAGCAAAATGGGCAGTTAAAAACATGTACGTCAGTTGATTCCGATAAAGATTTTTGTACCAAGCTGGGTTTATGCCGCCTCAATATATTTAATCTGAAAAAATGGTATCAAAGAGCGATGCCTGCGGTGGGCTACGCCAACGCAATGCTCAGAGATTGCTTTGCTGGCAATCAGTTTTATAATTAAGCGATCGCACCAAACAAAAACCAACCCTGAAGTCACTCCCGTCAACCCTAAAGTCACTCCCGTCAACCCTGTAGTCACTCCCGTCAACCCTGTAGTGACTTTCGTCAACCCTGAAGTCACTCCCGTCAACCCTAAAGTCACTCCCGTCAACTCTGTAGTCACTCCCGTCAACTCTGTAGTCACTTCCGTCAACCCTGTAGTCACTCCCGTCAACCCTGTAGTCACTCCCGTCAACTCTGTAGTCACTCCCGTCAACCCTGTAGTCAAGGAATTGACCCAAATTTACTATAGACCTCTTGCAAAAATATATTTTTGCACTCTCAGGGTAAAGGGTAAAGGGTAAAGGGAAAGGATTTTGAGTTTCTTTACCCTTTTCCCCTTCACCTGTTACCCCGACAAATGCCAAGAAGTCTTATGAAATACCCCTGGCTTAAACTTTCGCACAGCCAGAGGTAATTATCTGAGGTGTATTTGCAGATAATTAATTACGATTATCTATCTGAGCGCGTTGCAAACTTCCAGAGAAGTCAACATAGACACTTTTCCATTCTGTGAAAACATCCAATGCAGTAGTTCCCGCTTCGCGGTGTCCGTTACCGGTTTGTTTCACACCACCAAAGGGCAAGTGTACCTCTGCGCCAATAGTCGGGCCGTTAATATAAGTGATACCTGCTTCAATGTCGCGCATAGCAGTAAAAGCCCGATTGATATCGCGGGTGTAAACTGAAGAAGAAAGACCATAATTGCTATCGTTGAGAATTGCGATCGCATCCTCAAAGCAGCTAACCTCAATTAATACCACTACTGGCCCAAATATCTCCTCACGGGCGACGCGCATATCAGGAGTTACATCATCCAAAATAGTTGGTTGAAAGAAGTAACCGTTTTTCAATGAGCCTTCACGAGCGATTTCCCCACCAATTAAAACCTTTGCTCCTTCTTCACGAGCGATATCCAAATACTTGCTCACCTGTTTGAGTTGCTTTTCATTGATTATCGGCCCAATATCTGTATCAGAGTCATTGCCAGCACCCAAGCGTAACTTACTGGTACGCTCATAGAGCATCGCAGTAAATTTTTCCTTGATATCACGATGCAAAATCAGCCGACTAGTAGCCGTACAGCGTTGCCCAGTTGTTCCAAATGCTCCCCACACTGCACCATCGAGAGCAAGTTCTAAATCGGCATCTTCCATTACCACTTGAGCGTTTTTACCACCCATTTCCAAGCAGACACGCTTGTGAGTGCGTCCGCAAGTCGCACCGACAAAAGCACCCGTTTCTGAAGAACCGGTAAACGATACCAAATCTACATTGGGATGCTCAACTAAAGCTTTCCCCGCCTCTTCTCCCACACCATGCACCAAGTTAATTACTCCTGGTGGTAAACCTGCTTGTTGAAAAATTTCAATCAATTTAGTTGCACAGGCAGAGGTATCTTCGGCAGGTTTGAGAATAACTGTGTTGCCACACACCAAAGCTGGCATCGCTTTCCAGCAAGGAATTGCCACCGGAAAATTCCAGGGAGTAATTAAGGCACAGACTCCTATAGGCATCCGCACAGTCATGGCGAATTTATTGGACATTTCCGAGGGTGTGGTTTGCCCAAATAGTCGCCTTCCTTCGCCAGCACTATAAAAGGCGCAGTCAATACTTTCTTGGACATCTCCCCTAGCTTCTGTTAAGGGTTTACCCATTTCCCGACTGATTAACTGGGCAAGTTCTTCTTTATGCTGGAGTAATATTTCCCCAACCCGAAAAATGTATTCTGCTCTCGCTGGGGCGGGGACTTTGCGCCAACTGTGGTAGGCTTTACGGGCAGCGGCTACCGCTGTATCTACATCTTTAACTTGAGAACGCGGAAATGTGGCTACGACTTCGGTTTTGTCGGCAGGGTTGCGACTTTCTAGGGTTACTTCTCCTATAGCACTCAACCATTGGCCATCTATATAATTACGACAAGATAGCGGAGTTGTCATTTTGAAAATCTCCGATGATCCACTGAAACTTGTGTATTAAGTTTGCTTGCTTCTAGGTTATCCTCAAGTTTAGGAAATTGGCGTGATAACTAAATATCGATATAAAAATTAAGGCACGAAGGCCAACACGCCCACAGGCGAACCAGAACCACCACGTAATCTTAGAGGTGCGATCGCTAGAGTAGTACCTTTAGGTGGTAGTTGATCCAAATTTGTTAGATTCTCCAACACAATGCGCGGTTTTTCCAATACCAAGCGGTTAATCGCAAAACTGTTATCCTGTCCTGGGTCTACACCATGAGTATCAATTCCTACCCCAATTATTTGCCGTTTATCAAGTAAAAATTGAGTGGCATCGCTGCCAAATCCTGGAAAGTGGGGAATTCCTTGAGAATCGTGATTGAGGAACGCACTTTTATCAAACCACTTTTTCTGCCAACCAGTATTCAATATAACTACGCAACCAGCAGAAATCTTGCCGTATTCTTCTTCCCACGCCAAAACATCAGCAATAGTCAGGGCATAATCAGGATTAACTGCTGTGGCTTGGCAAATATTTATAACTACCGCAGGTACAACCAAAGACTGGGCTGGGTATTGGTCAATTCCCACAGCATAACTATGAAAACTGTTAGGGGCATTGATATGGGTAGCGCTATGTTCCCCCAAGGAGAAACGCCGCAGGTAATAACCATCATTATTTAGTTCAGCCACAGTCTCAAATTCTACTGTGGGATCTCCAGACCATTGGGGAATATCTACGTCAATTACATGACTTAGGTGGATAACACGTGTGTAGGTGATACTATTTTGACTTTGGGGTTGTATCATCCCAGCCTTCTATATTATTTGTACTCAGAGATTTTTTTATCAGGTACGTAGGTGCAGATAGTTGTGTACATCGTCTGGGTTAGGCTATGCCTACGCAAAGATCCTACTACCATTACAACGTTTTTCAAACCTAATTCCCTATACTAAAAGAGATAATCCCCCCAATCCCTATAAATTTTAGGCTATTGAGGGGGTTCAAATGTTGCAGCAAAAAGTGAGTTGATCTTAGTTAACAACTATTAGATTAAGTTTTAATTAAGCTTTGATTAAGATTAGGTATCTCCAGAAATTAAATATGCGTTATCCAGAACCCTTATAGAGACTTAGCAGTGCTACAGATATCTTGCAAAAGTAACAAATGCCAAGATATTGGGTTGCATGTTAAAGGTTACTGGGTTTGGGAAAATTCCATACCTTTACCCTTTAACCCTTAACCTTTTCCCCACTTCTGCAAGAAGTCTTACGTCTCTACGTTTTTCACTCGTATCTCTATTGTTTGATATCTACGTTGAGGGTTCTTGCTTTAGTGGAATCATCACAATAAACTCGGCACCTTCTCCTGGTGCTGAAATACACTGGATCTTTCCACCGTGTTTTTGGACTATAATTTGGTAGCTAATTGATAATCCCATACCCGTGCCTTTACCCACAGGTTTTGTCGTATAGAAGGGATCAAATAAGCGTTTGCGTACTTCCTTACTCATGCCTGGGCCATTGTCGGCAATGCTAATGATTACATGATCTTCTTGAATGAGGCTGCGAATGCGAATCTGTGGAAAAGTCATTTGTCTTTGTTCGCACAGCGTCTCCTTTGGGAGAAGTTCTGATCGCCGGAAGCCTCCGCTCAGACTTTTCTGTTGGTCATTTGTCTTTTGTTCAGTTTTGTTTACTAATGACAAATGACTATTGACAAATGACTCTTCTAAAGCATCGATCGCATTTGTCAACAGATTCATAAATACCTGATTCATCTGTCCAGGGTGACAGACTACTGATGGTAGATTGCCATAGTCTCGGACTACTTGGATTTCGGGATGTCCTGGTTTGGCTTTTAAACGATTTTGCAACAACAGCAAGGCGCTATCCATCCCTTCATGAATATCCACTGCTTTTATACCGTCTTCATCAAGGCGAGAAAAATTTCGTAAAGATAAGACAATCTGCCGAATGCGTTCGGCTCCCATTCTCATAGACTCCAGGATTTTGGGTAAATCTTGCTTGAGAAAGTCTAAATCAATGGTGTTGATTTGTCGATCAATCTCTGGTGTTGGTGGGCAGTAGCTCTGTTGATAAAGTTCTACTAAGTGCAGCAAATCCCTAGTATATTCACTGGCGTGGCTAATATTGCCGTAGATGAAATTGACGGGATTATTGATTTCATGGGCAATACCTGCAACCAATTGTCCTAAACTGGACATTTTTTCAGTTTGAATCAGTTGCGTTTGAGTTTGTTGAAGTTCTAGCAGTGCTGCTTCTAGTTGCTGGGCTTTGTCTTGGGCAGTTTGGGCGGTGATGCGACTTTGGGTGTAAAGTTTAGCTTGGTCAATGGCGATCGCTAGTTGAACTGTAACTGCTTGTAGTAATTCTACTTCGTTGTTCAGCCAAGGGCGAAAGCCACTACAATAACCACAGCTAAATGCACCAATTTCGCCAGATTGAGTGTGTACAGGCAGCGCCATAAAGGCAGTGAAACCAAAATCCTGCAAAAATTGCTGTGCTATGGAATCGCCCACAGTCTCAGTATCATCAATGCGGATGATTTCTCCGTTCAAAGTTTTGGCTGCGATTAGTTTGATTTCGGCATGAGTTGCTTCTTGTTGATTAAGTAGACATGGTAAAAAGGCACTTTTTGCCTCATATACTCTTTCCCAGTAGGGTACATCAGCGTCTTGCCGATACCAAAAGAAGGCGCAGCGATCGATCTGGAATAAGTTACAAATCTCCTGTACTGCGGTTTCCACAATGTAATTAAGATCCAAAGAAGCTCGAATTTGGCTAGAAAGACGATTGAGTAATGTTTCCCGCTGGACGCTTTCTCTGAGTGCAATTTCTGTTTGTTTGCGCTTGATGCCAATGGCAATCTCTTGAGCGGCGAATTCCAATGCTTTGAAAGTTGATTCTGTCACTGTTTGGCGGGCAAACATGGCTATCACCCCTACAGTTTCATCTTCAACAATTAAGGGATAGCCAGCAAAGGCGACCATACCCTCTCGCTGTGCCCACTCTTTGTTATCAATGCAGGAATCTGTCTGCACAGAATTAGTTAAGTGGGGTTTGCCCTCTTCGGCAATCAAACCAATTTTGAATTGACCGACTGGTACACATTTATAGGGCCCATTGATATGGGTGTACATCCCAGAACTGACTTGCAACTCTAATACATTGTCTTGTTCGTTCAGCGTCCAGATGCGAGCAAAGGCTGCATCAAGATGTTCAACTAAGGCGTCAGTGCAGCGGCGCATCATCAGCTGTAAGCTGTCACTCTGAGTCAATGCCGCGTCTACATCGGCACGAAAATTTGCTAAACGCGCTCGTTCTGCTAGAGCTACTTCTGCTTCTTTACGGTCGGTGGTGTCATAGCAAATACCAACGAAGTACAAAATATTGCCATTAGCGTCTTTAATCGCAGATGAGTTGCTTGTATGCCATCGCCAACTACCGTTTTTGTGTTTAACTCGATATTCAATTGCCTCTTGTTTCTTGCCTGTTGTCAAAATTCTTTGGAAATAATCGGCACAAATATGCACATCGTCAGGATGTATGAAAGGAATAAAAGATTTGCCTTCAACCTCTGCAACCTCATGCCCAAAAATCTCAGTCCAGTTAGGAGAAACGTAAGAAAATATCCCTTCAAGTGTCAGCGCAAAAATAATGTTGTTGGCGTTTTCTACAATGCTGCGGAACTTGGCATCACTTTCTATCAAAGCTGCTTGGATGTTGTCGCTGGTGTCGCGGACAAGAACTATAATTTGCTGGTCTGGTAATGGTAATAACCTAGCTTCAAAATTATTATTTTCTTCTAGGAGCGGTGAGTTATATTCAAAACTGACTTCATATTGAGTTTCAAGTACTTGAGTTATTGCTTGATGGAAGCGATCGCCTATAGCAGTCGGTAAGCATTCTCGTAAACTCTTGCCCTGACAATCTCCTGGTAGAATATCCAAACTCTCTATCAACCCTTGCTTGTAATCCAGAATACTTCCATTAGCATCAAGACGAAAGTATGAATCAGGAAGTACTTGCAAAATCGCTGCAAATTCTGATGTTTTTTGGCGTAACTGTGCCTCAACTGCTTGGCGTTTGCTAATTTCAGCTTGCAGTTGCTCTAATGCTTTTGCTAGTTCTGTTGCTCGTTCTCTATCTGTAATTTTACGTAGGCGGCGAGAGAAATTTTTAGATGGCGAGTAGCTTTCTGTTAGGAAAGGTTGACTTATCCCTATCGGTACTTCTGTTAGATCGATACAATAACCGATGTAGCCGATAAAGCTACCATCTGCTGCAAATCGTGGCGCGGCTGTATCTAAAATCCAGCGATATTCGCCATCAGCTGCACGCAAGCGATATTGTCTCTGGAAGGAATCATGCGTCGCAAATGCTCTCAGGTATATATCTTCGCATCGCTGTCTATCTTCTGGATGGACGCTGCCAGTCCAAATATTGCCTATTTCCTCTTCTCGCGCAGATGCAGACGCGGCTGTTATTAGATGTTTTCCAGTAAATTTCAGCCAATTAGAATTGAAGTAACAGTAAAGTGCATTGCATCCAGACATCCAAATCATTAGAGGAGCAATATCCACCTGCTGGCAAAATGCTTTTTCATCCTGTTGTATTTCTTCCTCTTCAACTATGATTTGTTTAACGTAGCTCTGCACCTTTTTAGAAAACACTTTTGCCTGCCTGCTCTGCCTAAATTATTAAGGTAATATGCTGAAAATAAAATTTCTTAATATATGGATATAATCTTGTTTATGCCAACCTGCTAACGATTTTAATACTTTATTTATTTTTATATGCCCAGCAATTCCTCTTTTACTGTAAATAAATTGAAAAAATGCTGAAGTTATCATTAAGATTAAATTCAGCATTTTTTGTGAAATTTAAACTATCTATATATTAGAAAGCTTGTTTAACTTTGTTTCTTTTTGAAGTCATTAATAAATTCATCTTAGCTATATAATTGCATTGCTCAAAAACCTGATTTAGCTTTACGAGAACTATATGATTTTTGGCAAAATATTTACATCTTTATAATAAATTCACAATAATCAAGAATTTTATCCAAAATAAATATTGATTTTTTATCAATAAGAATTCAGCATGAATTAAAATCTGGCTGATGGTTCTAGCTTGATTAAAACAAGGGGGTATAAAAGAGTTTGGTACCTACATCTGGATTAAACAGCTTTTATTAAAGTAGTGGTATAAAAACCAACTTTATTTCTTTGTGATTTTGGATAATGATGAATGTATTCTTTTTTATTGTTCCAACAAAACCCAATTTTTCAAAATTGTCTTGAATAATCCAAATACCTTATATAGCAATCCTATCTGAGTGACGATCAATCTAGGTGATGAAGAACGGTTTATCTACGAGATACTACATGTAGCTTGCTTACTCGTAGAGTTACGCACAGTATCTGGTACAGAAGTACGCTAATAAAAAGAGAACAAATCTGCGCGTTTGATTTAGGATTGCTATAGCAAAATCGCAACTTAAATGAGAAAAATGCTAAATGTGATATCAACTGGTTGTAACAATGCCTGGTAATCGCATTTTATATGTTATAAAGCTCACAGAAATTAATGTTAGGCGGAAACTACTTTATGGAACCAGATAAACTGGGCCGTTTTAAGGAGTACGGCGAATTCATCCTCCGAAAGATAGATTCTGTGCCCCAGTACCCTTCTAAACAAGAAGATTGGGTTCCAGCTAGTCTTGATGACTGTCTTCTTCGTTTGCGATCGGCTGCCCAGAAAACTGTAGACCTGGCAACTTCGCCTGTCAAAATTGGTGTAATGGGGGAATTTAGTAGTGGAAAAACCTTACTTTTAGGCAGTCTAATTGGATATGCAGATGCTTTGCCAGTCAGTGAAAACCCCACTACAGGTAATGTTACCGCCATACATATTATTCCACAAGACGATTTTACAACGACGCAGCTAAGTAACTTTACGGTAGAGTATCTTTCTCATGAAGGAGTACATGAGTGTCTACGCTTCATGCTAGGGGAAGCCAATAAACGAACAACAGCAGCAGGGCTTCCTCCAATACCAGTATCGAAACTCAACTCTGGCACAGATATTATTAGCTGGTGTGAAGAAGCATGGAATAGCAGTAACAATTTAGAGTTGCGTTATTTACTTCGGGAGTTGGTATTATTCCTGCGGGCTTATCAAGCTTATGGGGAAGTTATGTGTGGTGGGCACTACCAAATTGATGCTATCACCGCCCGCGAGGGGCTACAGCTAGTCGAGCAGCCAATGGCAATCCAAACTCTGAAATTTGAGGATCTACCGCCAGCGCATATCCGATTACCGAGTCCACCGCAGAGGCTACCAACAAAGTTATTGCAAAACAGTTTCCCACTGATCCGCCGCGTCGATATCGATGTGAAAATCTCACGGGAAATTTGGGATTTTGCAGACGCAGCTAAATTTATTCTTATCGATTTTCCGGGATTGGGGGCTGCTAATTCCGGGGCTAGGGATACCTTTTTGTCATTGCGGGAATTAGCAGAAGTACAGACAATTTTGGTATTGCTAAATGGTAAATCTCCTGGGAGCGATCGCGCCAATAAAATCTTCACGATGATGCAGCAGCAGCGACCGGGACAAGACCTGAAAGATTTAATTCTCGTCGGTGTGGGTCGTTTCGATCAACTCCCCCTAGACAGCGAGGGTGGCGAAAGAGAACTTGACCATCTGATTGAAGATAGTCATTTAGAAGAGGAAACGGTTCTCCAAAAACTCAAAGTTCTGCAAACTACCATTGACGGTGCAGCAGCATTTACAACCCAAAAAGACCGCATCGTTTTACTGTCGCCACTGTTGGGATTAGCTGAATTAGCAAAACGTTCTACTACAGTCAAAGCAGGCTCACCAGAGTTTTTAGCTAACTTAGATTATCCTGATTACCTAGACAGGTCTAAACGGCTACAAGAGAAATGGGAGCTATTAAGTAAAAATCTGATAGAATCTAACACCCGTAGCTATTTGGGCAAACAGTTAGGTTATTTTAGTCAAGATGGCGGACTTAGTAAGCTGCGGGAATTGATTCAAACTCACGTAGCTACTCATGGTTTGAAGCAACTGTATGAAGATACCAAAAGAGCTGCTGATGTGGTGAGTCAGCAACAAGATCACTTAAAAGACATCATAGATGAAATTCACGAGCAAGGTATCCCCACAGGCGATAGTCCCGCTTTTATCGAATTGCGCTTTGTGGTCGAAAGCTTAGATAAAATCTACCGAAATTTCCAAAAAGATATCGGCAAAGAACCACTCAAAGATCGGCGCGGTGTTGTTGTCAGTGATGTAGTGAAAGACGAACTCACCTTTAGAATCCTCAATTGGAACCAGTGGACTTTACTCTTCAACAAAGCCAATAATGGAGCGATCGCTCTGGCAGAATCTAAAGGTGCAGCTGGGAAATTATTCGATCGGGGAAACCGCGTAAATACTTCCCTGCCAACTAAGAGCGATGATTTTTATCCAGTATTTGAGAAAACCGTTAAAGAAGTAGAAGATTTTGCCCGCGATCGCATCCAGCAAGCCGTGGTAGATTTGTTGAACCAATTATCAAATTATATTGCCCCAGAACGCGAACAATTGCAGGCATTTTTCCACCCAGAAATGGAGCAAGAAATCGAAGAAAAATTTGGTTTTGAAGATGCCGATCTCTTTTACAAATTATTACTAGGATGCGACCCTAACGAATGGAAAGAAGCAATTATCTCGGAAATTACTAGTAAAGATAAAACTGTTGCACCTGAAATTATTTTTCCTTTAGCACGTCAAGACGATAAACACAACGTCGGTCAAATCTTTGATTGGGCACCAGAGAAAAGTCAAGGCTTACCCAGATCGAGCAATCACCAACTTTTAGTACTGCGACTGCGAGATGAAATTACAGCTAGCGCCAGCCTCCATCTTGTGCAGTATGTTAGCGAAGTTAATCAGCAAATTAATTCCGAACTAGAAGGTATTTTGGATCAGATTATTCCGAGTCTGCAAAACCTTTCAAAAAAAGAAAGTTTGCTAAGATATTTGGCAGCTGGGGAATTGCCATCTGAGATCCAAATTCCTACTTGGTTGCAGATTATTTCCGAAATTGCGGCTGTTTCTTACTCAGATGATTTAGATTTGAGATGACGCGATCGCGTGAAGATATGAGGATATATTTGTGAGACGTGATGCAATTTTTTATACAATTTTCAAGCGTGTCCCAGAATTGTTTTTCGAGTTAGTAGAACAACCACCGCCTGAAGCTGCTAGCTATCGCTTTGAATCAGTTGAAGTTAAAGAACCAACATTTCGGATTGATGGGGTATTTTTACCTCCACCAGATGCAGCATCTCAGATAATCTTTTTTGCTGAAGTACAATTCCAAAAGGATGAGTTACTGTACCATCGCTTTTTCTCAGAATCCATGCTGTATATGTATCGCAACCCGTCGCTTTACGATGACTGGTACGGGGTAATTATTTTACAGTCTCGCAGCTTGGAACCGGAAAACACCACTATTCATAGATCGTTACTGAACAGTTCTCAAGTACAACGAATTTATTTAGATGAGTTAGGTAGTCCTGATGAGTACAAAGTAGGTATCAGTTTGATGCTGTTGACTATTGCCTCAGAGACTCAAATGGTTCGGGAAGCGAAACGTTTAATTGAGCGGGTGCAACAAGAGCAGATAACTGTCTTGGCTAAGAAGGAGATAATAGATGTAATCACAACAATTGCAGTTTATAAATTCGCAAACTTAAGTCGTGAAGAGGTAGAGGCTATGTTAGGAGTTAAGTTAGAAGAAACTAGGGTTTATCAAGAAGCTAAACAAGAGGGACGAGAAGAACTAAAACTTGAACTTGTACCTCGGTTCTTAGCTCGTGGTATGTCGATGGAAGAGGTTGCCCAGTTACTTGATTTAACTATCGAACAAGTAAGACTTGCAACTGAGCAAGAGTCTTCAACATCAACTTAGTAACTACCGTAATTTTCATAGCAATGCCTAGTTTAAGCTACGCCTACATCCTTTCATATAAAAGCGTAGGCGTAGATATCGTGCCAAATAAAAAAGCCAGTGCTAAAGACCAAAATTAAAAGTTTTTACCATAAAAATTCTCTAAGGTGATTTACAAGAATAAATATACCGATGCCGTTGGTTTCGACTTCGCTCAACCAACTGATAGATCGAGAGTTGAGCGTATCGCTAAAGCGAAAGCTCCGCTAACGCGTAGCGTCTCGCAGAGAAGTCGAAACTCGCCAACACAGGTATTTTCTTCGTCGGAAATCACCTAAATTTGTAATTTTATGATAGAACATTACAGTTTTTAGCCAGCTATAAAATAAACAACAGAAAGTGAATATTATAATGAACCCTTTCCAATTGAATAACTATAGCGATCGCGAACCAAGCGAGAAACAACAAAAAAGATTTCCGGGATGGTTTGCTTTAGATTTTGGTACGTCGAATTCGACAGTCACACTCTTCGATCCAATTGAAGTACCGATCGCAGAAATTTTACCCAAAGAGCAAGAAATGCGGTTGCGCGATCGCTTATCGCAATGGCTAAGTTCTCCCGCCTCCGTAGCTTTACCGGATGTCAGCACTGATGATTGGGCGAAGTTTATCATAGAAATTAGCAAAAATTTGGAGATAGAACCCAGCCGATTGAGTGAAGTATTTGAAAGTGATAATAAAGAGCGATTTTTAGAAGCAATTCGCCAAATTGAACTTTCTTTAGGAAACAGCGAGAGATTCCGTCGTGCTGTCAGCAAAAAACTTTACCAAATTTATCATGAAGTGTTCCGCGTCCCTACCCTAGAGTCGCAAAATCTGATCCCAGTTGTGCTGGATATCGATCGCCGCGATACGGAAATTCCCAGCGAGTCGGAAATTTCGCACTTAGGGGATTTAAAACTGCGGATGGGTAGGGAAGCTAGAGATAACCGAAAAAAAGCGATCGCTCAAGGTACAAGCGGTTCTTTAAAGGAAATTATCAGCAGGTTTCACCATTCACCCAAACGCTATTTTGGCCAGGAGCGATCGTTTTCAGTTATTTTGGATGGCGAAGAAGAAACAATTACCGCTAACCAGTTAATACAATCTGCTTGGGCGCATTTAATCGAGTTAACTGAAGACTACCGCCAACACGCACGACGCAGATTTTCGGAAGGAGATTTTTTAACAGCAGTTGTCACCTACCCAACAGTCGCCCCACCAGTTGTTCGCAAGGAAGTTAAGGAATTAGTTGAGCAGTTGGGAATCGATGATGTTCAAACTGCTTATGATGAAGCCGTTTCTGTGGCAATATTCTTTTTATGGCGAGAATTTGGCGGTAATCTCAACATTGGGATTGAGTCATTCAAAACCCGTTGTCGCCAAGTAGGAAACAAATGGTCACAAAATGTTCTCGTCTTGGATATTGGCGGCGGAACTACAGATTTAGCTTTAATTGAACTGACTTTAGAAGATAAAACTCCTAGTTTTGCTGATTATGAAGACCGGGGTTTAGGAGGACGTTACTATAAACTTACCCCCAAACTATTAGGATCATCTGGTCATTTACAGTTAGGTGGCGAGTTAATTACGCTGCGAATTTTTAGATTATTAAAAGTTGTGATCGCAGATTTTTTGTTGACAGCAGTCACAATAGGTGATATTGAAAACGAAAAATTAGAAGATTTAATTAACTCCGAGTTAAACGAGCGCTTTTTAGAACAAGGCAAATTTAAAACTGGCAGTCTTTTAAAATGCCTAGATAAAGAGAATCCAGAAGGTGATATTGCTTACAAAGATGCCCTAGATACAGCCGAGAAAGTATTGCCCACCCGTTGGCAACAAGCACCACAACGTCTGCAATCCTTTTATATTCTCTGGGATTATGCAGAAGCAGCTAAACTGAAACTTGGGCAAAAGCCACCAACAGAGAATTCTCTATTAACCTTCACACTTTCTGAGCAGCAAATTTCCGAATTGCTCACCCAAAGCGCCATTAAATTGCAAGTCAAAGATCCAAATAACATCTGCGTCACTTTAGATAACCAGCAATTTGAACGAGCCGCCGCATCTGGAATTAAAGAAGCGATCGGAATTGCTAAAGGATTAATGGAAAGTCGTTTGCGTCCCGACGATCTCACCAAAGATTCTTGGAATTCCCAAAAAGTTGATTGGTTAATTTTGTCTGGGAAAACTTGTAATTTAGACGTAGTGCAGCGCCAAATCTACCAAGAATTTAGTAAATCTCCGTATTTTGTCTGGAATCCAGAACGGATTACCTTTGTGTTGGAATTTACCAAGCTAGCCACTTCTGCCGGTGCTTGTTATGCCGAAAAGTTACGAAGATTGAGATTCGATCCAGAAGAGTCTAAAAGCTTGTTGCGTAAGGGAGCCAACCAGCTAGAAATTGATGTCAAAAACCTGTTTTATTATTTGCCCTGCAACTTCAAACGCAAAACCCAAAGTAACGATTTACTAACTATATTCAAAGCTGGACAAGAACTCTATCAACTCGCACCTTGGGAAACTGTTGCTAAAGTTCGTACTCATTGGCAAGGCATACAATTAACTAATATTATCTACCGTCAAGATTACGAAGAGGGAGATTTACGACTATGGGGAAGCTTTGACGGCAAAAACCTGATGAATCAACTGCAAATGCCAGAAGTAGAATTTCTGAAAAAAATCAAAGTCCAGTTTGAGATTGACCAAACCCTCGAATTTAACGTATTGCTTTGTCAAGGAAATCCTCATTATTTGATTGACATTTCTGGTATTGATTTAGAATCAGTAGTTTCAGAAACTTCAGCACTATTTGCTAATGGTAAATTAAACTGGAATATTGCTGTAGAGCGCTTCAATAAAGACTTAAATGATGGTGATATTGCCGTCAATGTGATTGAGTCAGCAACTGTCGATCAACCAGATGCCTATCATCTTGTATTTGAAGTCGGAAATGATGGTAGTAAAACGTTTCACAAATTTCATTATTTGCGCGATGGGGTGACGCAAACAGGAATTGGGTTAATTAGTAATCCCTTACCTCCATTCCCACAAACTGGCCAGCACACCTTCTATGTTTATCAAACAGATGCCGAAACCAACAGTAAAAAATGGATAAGAATTGGCGCACTCAGTAAACCAGATGTGACAACAGATTATCCTTGCCAATATCGTGTAACTCTCGACGATCAAGGTATTCTAAGAATGCACGCCGGTGAAGTACCTTACTGGACATCACAAAATCAAGAATGCCTGAAAGAAGAAGGATGTGTTTACTGTGCTGAATTAGAATTGCAACCTAATGAAGTTGATAAAGAACGCGATCCCTTTTGCGGCATACATTAAACCTCTGCGTTCCTCTGCGCGAAACTTTGCGTTCCTCTGCGTTAAAAAAAATTAAGATTTTTAAACGCAAAGGGGCGCAGAGGTTTGCCAAGTTTTATTCGCTACAAAAATATTTGGAGGTGAGATTCATGCAGCACTTGCGTCAATTATTAGAGATAGAAAACTCGGAGTTAGCCCAATTACTGCGGTTTAGTTTGTATGGATTAGAGGCTAGTTTAAATCAGGCTCGCACCGAATTTCCACTAGATCCAGGATCTAAAATATGTGATGAGGTGCTGCAAGAACTTCATAGTCTGTTACAACCTGCACCGCCACAGCAAAATACTGGTTGGGAAGATGCGCCAGATGAGTTAAAACTAAGCCACCTTCGAGAAGCTTTCGATTCCGACTCAGAACTCAGTTATTATCTGGGTAATTCCCAACTGCAAAGCCAAACAGACTCTGATCTGTGGAATGAGATTCAACGCAAACTGCTGCGAGTCCCAGAGGATTTGGCTGTAACTTGGCGATCGCGCACCTTAGATTTAGCCCAAGAAGTTGGTGCGATCGCAGATAATTCTAATCTCTTTCAGCTTCCCTTTATCCGCGACGAAATTATCTACCCCGGACTTACTGGTACTGTTCAAACTCAGGGATTGACCTTGTATCAACAGGCACTCTCAACTTCTAAAATTCCCCAAGGTAATGCATCCGATTTACCAGCAGCATTCCTATTTTTATATATGAATTTTATCGAAATAGACCCAGATTTACATCACGCTTTAAAGAGCGTTTTTAGCTTCGATGTCGTTTCCTTACACTCCAAACCAGAACAGCGCGATCAATATATTGATGCTTTAAGCGATCGCTTCCAACGCACCCAAAAAGCAGAGAAAAACACCGATCCCCTGTCAATTCTCCGTGCCTGGATTGACATGGACGAAGCGATACATTCTCTAGTATTTGTACCACCGGCTGAACGTTATTCTTGGTGGGGAAAGCTACAACATGAATCACGACGCATCTTGAAGAAAGTCGCTGATGAAGCTATTAATGCAGGTAATGAAGTGCGAATTCGCCAATTATCGGGACTTTATGCAGATATCTGTGCTTCATCCAAGGATGACTTACAACTAGACTGTGGTGGTATTCCTGGCGAAGTCTTAACTTGTCTTCGAGTATATGCGCGAATCAATCAAGAAGAATCTCCCGGTCGTGTAATATTTCGCTCATCACGCTAGTTGCTGGCGAGTTTTCTAATTCTTGAGATTATGAGGCAAGACAGATAATTTTACTAATCCCCGCCTTGCCTCATAATCTAATGAAGGTAAAAACGTTTAAATTTATAAAATGCCCCAGAAGTGTAGAATCCCTTGACCAGAAAACACTTCAAGTGCAACGGCAGATATAAAACCAATCATTGCAAAACGACCGTTCCAATTTTCGCTCTGAGGAGTGAAGCCCCAGCGCAAAGCATTAGGATCTTCTGAAACCGAAGGCGTAGTCTTCTTAACGTCTGCCATAAATAATACTCCGAGCTTTTATGTTGTAACAGTTATAACTGCCTGTAAAGTAATGTAACAGACTTTTACGAAATTGCAACATAAACTCAAGAGAAAACTCAGTAAGAGGTATTACGGGTACGTAGTTTTATGATAGTAGGTTTGCGATCGCTTAACTTATTTTTCACCAATTTTCTGAGAAGGATGTTAAAAATGCCTATAGTCTCATTTTTGTAAATTTTATAGATAGGTAAAAATGGCGATACCTGATTATCAAAAGATAATGCTTCCGTTGCTAAAATATGCGCTTGATGGTCAAGAACACTCTATGAGAGAAGCCATTGGAGCTTTAGCTAACCAGTTTAATTTAAGTGAAGACGAACGAAAAGAATTATTACCCAGTGGTCAACAACCATTATTTGATAATCGGGTAGGATGGGCAAGAACATACTTAAAAAAAGCAGGTTTATTAGCAACCCCAAAAAGAGGATATTTTGAAATTACAGAACAAGGTATAAACGTAACAAGACAATCTCTACAAGAGATAGATGTTCAATTTCTTAATCAATTCTCTGAATTTATTAACTTTAAGAGTTCAAAAAAACAAGACAATAAGATTAATTCAGATTTTGACGAAATATCAGAAAAAACCCCCCAAGAGTCTATAGAATTAGGATATCAAAAAATTCGCAATGAGTTGGAAATAGATTTAATTAATCGAATTAAAACTATCTCGTCAGATTTTTTTGAAATAATTGTGATTGATTTACTTATTAAAATGGGTTATGGAGGTTCAAGGCGTGATGCGGGTAAAGCTATTGGCAAAAGTCGTGATGGTGGAATTGACGGTATAATTAAGGAAGATAAATTAGGATTAGATGTTGTTTATATCCAAGCGAAAAGATGGGATGCTAATGTTATAGGCAGACCAGAAATCCAGAAGTTTGTTGGTGCATTATATGGTCAAAGAGCAAAAAAAGGAGTGTTTATTACCACTTCTAAATTTACTCAAGATGCAAAAAATTATGTCGCTGACATAGATATAAAGATTGTATTAATAGATGGACAAGAATTAGCACAATTGATGATTGATAATAATGTAGGCGTATCAATAGTATCTGTTTATGAAATTAAAAAGATAGATTCAGACTATTTTACAGATAGTTGAATTTTATTTTTGTATAAATGTTTAAATAATTAAACTAATATACTTTAATCTACCAAAAAAATACTTTTATGTTCAAAAGTCCTCTACGATATCCTGGTGGTAAGTCGAAAGCAATAAATCAAATAGCCGAATATTTACCAGAAAGCTTTTCGGAATTTCGAGAACCTTTTGTGGGTGGTGGTTCTGTATTCATTTATTTAAAACAAATTTTTCCTGATATCAAAATTTGGATTAACGATTTAAACCGCGAACTATTCTTATTTTGGAAGTTTGCTCAATCTGATCTAGCTCAGTTGGTTAAACAAATTCGATATATTAAAGTAAAGTCTACAGATGGCAAATTATTGTTTTCAGAATTGACTAGTGTAGATATCAATAAATTATCTGATTTAGAAAGAGCCGTTCGTTTTTTCGTACTTAACAGAATTACTTTTTCTGGAACTGTAGAATCAGGTGGTTTTTCACAAGAAGCTTTCCATAAAAGATTTACTGATTCTTCAATAGAACGACTCGAAAAGTTAGAAACTATATTATCAAAAAACGTCCAAATTACTAATTTAGATTACAGCCATCTATTAAAATCAGAAGGTAAAGATGTATTTTTATTTTTAGATCCACCGTATTTTAACGCTACCAAATCAAAACTCTATGGTAAAGACGGTGACTTGCACACTTCTTTTGAACATCAGAGATTTGCTGAACTTTTGCAACAATGTCATCATCGCTGGCTAATTACCTACGACGACTCACTACACATTCGAGAAAATTTTCAATGGGCTAATATCTCAGAGTGGGAATTACAGTATGGGATGAATAACTATAAGCAGAGTGGTGCTGCGAAAGGAAAAGAATTATTCATTACTAACTACGAAGTGAAACTTTATTTAGAGAAAAAATCACAAGTTCAGGATCTTGCTAATCCAGCTTTGCAATTAAGTCTTGAGATTTAAACCTAACTTTGATAGCTTCCAATTTTCCGGTAGGATAACCCATAGCTCTCAATATAGCTACAACATACAAACCTTAGCTATGGTAACTTCTCCAATCCCTGCTCAAGAATCCTCTGCTAGCTGGTATATCCTGCTGCAACAATTAATAGATGGCCAATCTTTGTCTCGTACTCAATCTGCTGAATTGATGCAAGGTTGGCTCAGTGAAGCGGTTCCCCCAGAGTTATCAGGGGCTATTTTAACAGCGCTGAACTTTAGAGGCATTTCTGCCGACGAGTTGACCGGTATGGCAGAGGTATTACAATCTCAATGTTCCCCACTCAGCACTCAGCACGGGCTAAACGCCCCGCTACCGCTAACACCACTCAGCACTGTAATAGATACCTGTGGCACTGGTGGAGATGGTTCATCAACCTTTAATATTTCTACAGCCGTTGCATTTGTCGCCGCAGCCTCTGGTATACCTGTCGCCAAACACGGCAATCGTTCAGCTTCAAGTCTCACGGGGAGTGCAGATGTATTGGAAGCCTTGGGTGTAAACTTGAGTGCCTCTAGTGAAAAAGTACAAGCCGCACTACAAGAAGTCGGGATCACTTTCTTGTTTGCCCCTGGTTGGCATCCAGCACTCAAGGCGGTTGCTTCATTACGGCGGACTTTGAGGGTGCGAACAATTTTTAATTTGCTCGGGCCGTTAGTAAATCCCTTGCGTCCAACTGGGCAGGTGGTGGGCTTATTTACTCCCAAACTTTTGGCAACTGTTGCCGAAGCTTTACAGAATTTGGGCAAGGAAAAGGCGATTGTGCTACACGGGCGAGAAAAACTTGATGAGGCTGGGTTAGGAGATGAAACTGACTTGGCGGTGTTATCAGATGGAGAAGTGCAGTTAACTACCATTAATCCCCTAGATTTGGATCTAACACCTGCTCCCATAGGTATGCTTCGGGGTGGCGATGTCCAAGAGAATGCGGAAATTCTCAAGGCTGTACTCCAAGGTAAGGGAACTCAGGCGCAACAGGACGCAGTTGCTTTAAATGCTTCGTTGGCGCTACAAGTAGCGGGTACGATCGCATTCCTCGATCACGCCGAGGGGATTAAAATCGCTAAGGATATCCTACAAAGTGGGGCTGCTTGGACGAAGCTGGAGCAGTTGGTTGAGTTTCTAGGGAATTGATTTGCGATCGCAATTGCGGGCGAAACTCTACCACATTACGCTTAATGGTGACATCGTAGTTACCAAAAAAGTCATGTCCTAAAAGTCCAGTATCTAGTTCCGCACCTGCGATCGCTACTGCTACTCTATTCACTACTACCCCGCCAAGGGCCATCGAATTCACATAGCCTACAGGAAATTCTACCGCTCTGGAACTCGCGGTATTTGCTTTAGCTTTTCCCACTGTGACGATTCCCAAAGCATTAGCCATCTCTTGGGTGATGACAGTGCCACTTGCTCCCGTATCCACAATCATCTCAAATTGTTGCTGGCCATTAAAGGTAACTTCCACAATTGGCGTGCCACCAATTCGTCTTTTTATCGGCGCTGTAAATACTGCTTCATCGGGAATCACCACTGCTGATGAAGGCAAAGCTGGCTCTGGTGGTAACGGTTTTGTTTCTCGTGGAGGTAAAGTTAATTTTGGTGTGGTTTCTCTTTGAGGAACAACAACGACTATTTTCTGAGGTTCTCTAACTGCAACAGGGCGAGGATTTGCTTGCTGTTGGGCATATTTAACTTGGCGGCGATATTCCGTGATTTTGGTTTGAGCGATCGCAAATTCTGGGCTTTGTCGCCGCACTTTTCGCATTAGCGCGATCGCCTCCTGATACTGACTCGCCACCAATTTCCAATCATCTGGAGATTGAGCCGATTGGCTGATACTCCAAGCGCCAACAGCTTTGTCTCGTCCCATCTCAAAAAGACTTGGTTCACTTTCAAACGGATCTAGCGGCTGCGCTTCTGGGGTAGCTGCTGGTCTTACTGGTTTAACGGTAGGCTGGACTGGTGCTAGATCCCCAATTGGCGTAGGTTGCTCATCGCCACCAGTAGCGGTGTTCAGTTTGTCTTCACTACAGGCAACGCACAAAACCGCTAGAGTGCTTGATACAAAAATTAGGGTTGCACGGGATAAAAAAGACTGAAGCATAATTAATTTTAACTGCCCAAGCTTTGCCAAATCCACTCCCGCTACTTTAATTCTTTTTTAATTTTAATTAACTATCTTTAAAACTCCCAATTGCCCAACTCATGGGATAATTAACAATCGCAGTATTGGGGAATAAGGAATAGGGAATAAGAAAGAGTATGCCCAATGACGCCACTTGCTCCACTTGGGGAGACCCCAAGACCGCAGTGGCTCCCCAATGCCCACTGCCCAATGCCCACTGCCCAATCTACTATGCCCCTGACTGACTCAATACCAGCTTTACTTGTCCTTGCAGATGGAACCACTTATCGCGGTTGGTCTTTTGGTGCGACGGGAACCGCGATCGGAGAAGTGGTGTTCAACACTGGCATGACAGGCTATCAAGAAGTTCTGACTGACCCTAGTTACCGCGGTCAAATTGTGATTTTTACCTATCCTGAATTGGGGAATACTGGCGTCAATCTCGAAGATGAAGAATCAGATGGGCCCCAAGTGCGGGGTGCGATCGCCCGGAATATTTGTCATCATCCAAGTAACTGGCGATCGACACAAACTTTACCTGACTACCTCAAACAAAACCAAATACCAGGGATTTACGGCATCGATACCCGCGCCCTCACCCGCAAAATTCGGATGTTCGGAGCGATGAACGGTGGCATTTCTACAACCATTCTCGATGAAGCGGAATTGCTAGAGCAGGTACTAGCAGCCCCCAACATGGCAGGATTGAATCTGGTTCGTGAAGTCACCACCTCAACGGCTTATGAATGGTCTGATCCCACAATTCCAGCTTGGGAATTTAACTCGGAGGCTGGGGAAAATCTTGGAGAAGCCTTTACCGTTGTTGCCCTTGACTTTGGCGTAAAACGCAATATTTTACGTCGCTTAGTCAGTTATGGTTGCCGGGTAATTGTTGTACCCGCTGATACACCACCAGAAGAAATTCTCAAATACAATCCAGATGGTGTGTTTCTTTCTAATGGGCCTGGCGACCCTGCTGCCGTCACTGAAGGGATTGCAACTGCCAAAGCACTCCTGTTAAGTGAAAAACCCATCTTTGGTATTTGTATGGGACACCAAATTTTAGGTCATGCACTAGGGGCAGAAACCTATAAACTCAAATTTGGTCATCGTGGTTTGAATCAGCCTGCCGGTTTACAACAACGAGTAGAAATTACCAGCCAAAACCATAGTTTTGCAATTGACCCAGATTCTTTACCTACGACAGTTGTAGAAATTAGCCACCTAAACTTAAACGATCGCACCATTGCCGGGGTACGGCACAAATCTCTACCTGTCTTCTCCGTACAGTATCACCCAGAAGCTAGTCCTGGCCCACACGATGCTGATTACTTGTTTGAGCAATTTATTCAAGCCATGCGAACAGCACGTCAACCCCTCCAGGAAATTCAAAATTAAAAATAAAAAATTCAAAATGAAAGAATTCTTTTTGAACTATGCATTTTTAATTTGGAATTAGAGCAAAAAGCAAGAGTCAAGTTGTCGCATCTAGGATTAAATAAAAATAGCAAAATGCAAATGGGGGATCGGGGACTAAGGACTGGGGAAAAGTTTTCCAATGCCCAATGCCCAATCCCCTATTTCAACAGATTGTAGACAACTTGCTCAAAAACCATTTATACTTGAGCGTTCACTTTAACTCATGAGGAGGGAATTATTGCTGAGCCACTGAATCTAACCGTTAGCCTGAGGGGCACTCGTGAAGTCCGGGATAACTGTCAGCTATTCCGCCTCACAGGTTTGTTAGATGCTTTTTCTGAGCCGACATTTCGCAAGACACTTGGCAGCAAGATAGACGAGGGTCCTAAGCACATTATTTTGGATCTCTCACAAATTGACTTTGTTGATAGCTCTGGCTTGGGCGCTCTGGTGCAGCTAGCCAAGCAAGCTCAAACTGCTGATGGCACTTTGCAAATTGTCACGAATGCCCGCGTAACTCAAACGGTCAAGCTTGTTCGCCTAGAGAAGTTTCTCTCCCTGCAAAAATCAGTTGAAGACGCTCTAGAAAACGTCAAGTAGTCTTGATTGCTCGATCTGAGAGGTAAATTTAGCTATCCAGATTCAATCTCAGATAGCTTAATTTTTAAAACTTCTGGCAGAAAACCTCTCTCCTTGTGGGAGAGGCATAAAGCCAGTTGAGCTATTATGTTTAAAGTTGAGTAAAAACTAAAGATATAGAGACCCAATTTATTGGGTGTGTATTGGGTATGTAATCGTTGGCTAGAATATTGGATAAATAATCAAATCTGAGATATTTGTTGTAAGAAATACAAAGCCAGCAGATTTGTTTATAGATAGATTTGACTTGATGCTGTATAGTTAAAAGTTGTCGTTTACTCCGTAAGCATCACAATGCTACCAAGTAAAAGGGTGAATTTGATGTTAAAATTTTACCCTATCTTAGGCGCAGACCACAAGAAGTAGGCGAAATTTGGTTTATAGATGTTGACATCAGGGTGATTTTAAATGCCAACTCTCAATCAAAAAGATGAAATTAAGAAGTAATTTTGATAGTATTGATTATGCTAAGTATACTATCACGGCATACTTCAGAAAAATCAGTCTTTGCGAAGAATGCCTGCCAAATGTAGCCCGTCAAGGAATGATTTATTTGTGAAGTCACAGGAGGAAGAGCTATTAGATGGACAAGATGAAACTCCCAAACAGAGCTTGTCTTGGACTGAAGCACTCTTGGCAACCACAGGGCCATTCCAACAGATTTCCCTCTCGCAAGTGCAACAAATTTCTCCTAGTGCTTTAGCATATTTAGGGGATGCAATTTATGAGTTGTATGTTAGAATGTTCTATCTGCTGCCATTGCAGCGGTCAGGGATTTACCATCGTCTGGTAGTGGAGCAGGTAAGAGCAGAAACACAAGCGCTACATTTGCGATCGCTGATTCCTCATCTCAGGGATAACGAATTAGAAATTGTCCGACGGGGTAGAAACGCCGCAACAGGACGCCCTAAGCGACTTAATCCCGAAATTTATCAACAGGCAACTAGTCTAGAAACTTTAATAGGCTACTTATATATCGCCGATTACCAACGTCTAACCGAGCTGTTGCAAATACTTCATCTAGAAAAAGAGTGAAAACTCAATTTCACAGTAGCCACAACACTAGATTAGGTTCAAAAAATTGAGGTAATCGGAACGAGCAACCATACGCTATATTCATAACTCAAATGCAGGATAAACCCAAAAAAGTCAAGACTTCTAGCGAACCAAATCGGGGACAACCCGTAAAAATTAAGGGTAAACGTGTTATTACTAATCCGGCTCGCAATCCCAGGAAAATAGATAGCAACCCCATTTCTGTTGCGAATCCGACTCGCAATCCCAGAAAAGTAGATAGCAATCCCATATCTGGTGCGAATCCGACTCGCAATCCCAGGAAAGTAGATAGCAAACCCACATCTGGTGCGAATCCAACTCACAACCCCAGAAAAGTAGATGGCAACACCATCTCTGTTGTTAATCCGAATCGCAATCCCAGGAAAATAGATAGCAACCCCAGTTATGGGAACTCGCGACAACAAAATAGCAACTTCTCCCAGCCGTCTGTATCTACACCGACAGAAGAAGATAACGATCTCATCTACGGTCGTCATCCAGTATTGAGTGCATTGCAAAATCAGCGCAATCTCAACCGTCTCTGGATTACTACCCGTCTGCGGTACGATCCCAGCTTTCACCATTTTCTCTTGCAAGCAAAGGAAAATGGCACAGTTATTGATGAGGTTGAACCCAAACGTTTAGACTATCTCACCAACGGCGCTAATCACCAAGGTGTGGCAGCACAAATTGCTCCCTACGCTTACATGGAATTGCCCGATCTAATTGAGCAATGCAAATCTGTAACTGATGCTGTAATTGTAGTAGCTGACGGAATTACCGATCCCCACAACTTGGGAGCAATAATTCGTACTGCCGAAGCAATAGGCGCTCAAGGATTGGTGATTCCCCAAAGAAGGGCATCTGGGATCACTTCCACTGTCATGAAAGTGGCAGCAGGCGCTTTAGAAAATTTTGCTGTAGCTAGAGTTGTCAACCTCAGCCGCTCTTTAGAAGAATTAAAAGAAGCTGGCTTTTGGATTTACGGTACTGCTGCAAGTGGCAGCGAACCTTTGCATACAGTGAATTTCACTGGCCCAATCGTTTTGGTAATCGGCTCAGAAGGTGAAGGTCTGGGTATGTTGACTCAACGCTCTTGTGATTTTTTAGTATCGATTCCTCTACAGGGTAAGACTCCCAGCCTGAATGCTTCCGTAGCAGCAGGTATGGCGCTTTATGAGATTTATCGCCAGCGATCGCTAAATACCCTGCACTTAGATAAATTACAAAAAAGCTCTTTGAAAAAATAACGTAACAGAGTATAAAGAAATGTAAAAGATAATAAAGCAGCATATCGTTTAACACCCTGTAGACGTTTATAAATCGGCTAAAACCATGAAAACCATTTGGCATAACCTCAAGGAAGTGTTAATTAACACATTCGACTACATCGGCTTGGCTTGGTGGGTAGAGATTGTGACGCAGAATCCCCGTTGCACGTATTACTTCGGGCCATTTCTAAGTTCTTCTGATGCAACATTAGCAAGCAAAGGATACATAGAAGATTTGGAGATCGAAGGAGCGCAGGGAATTGTTGTGAATGTCAAGCGCTGCAAACCTAGTAACTTAACAATTGCTGACGACTTGGGGGAAAGATTTGACCGCAAAGTACAGCCTGCCTTTGGCGGTCAAATTTAAGTTAGGCCAGAAAATGAAAAGGATGCTCTGATGCGGGGACGCAAAGACATGGAGACACAGAAAATCCTTTTACCGGGGGTTATTGTGTCTTTTTCACTCATTGCGTCACTACATCTTCCCTCTCCTTTTTTCTTCGTCAATAGTCAAAATTTTTTTAAATATTTTTTTAAATATTAAATATCTAGACTATTGACTACCAGTTACCTGCGGATGTTCTTTCAGCCAACGATCAATATCATTTAGCACCTGCTGGGGAACTTCCCACGGAAAAAGATGAGCGGTGTTGGGATAGCACTGCCACTGAGAATTGTTAAGGTGTTGAGCAGTTTGTAAGCTGGAATCAGATGTGATGTGGCGGTCTTTTTCACCAGCAAGTACTAAACTAGGACATTGTATTTGTTCTAAATCTACAAGCCGATTGTATCCTGATTGAATTGCACTATAGAGCGCACGAGTAGCAGCAGGGGAGGTTTGCAAATAAGCCGGTACTGCTTCCTTGGCGATGTAATTGTAACTGGTAGATGTATGTTGTTGGATTAGGTAGCGGAAAAGCGATCGCTTACCAAAAGTTTCAATATTCCATTGCCAACTCGGTTTTATATAGTTCAATAGGGCAGCAATGCCAGTATATAAATTATCCTGCCAAGTAATAGGAGGATGACTGCCACGGGGTTTTGCGGCTGTCGCCACCAAAATCAGCCCAGTAACGCGCTCTGGCAAACGTAATGCCATCTCCATTGCCAGAATGCCGCCAAGCGACCATCCCAATACCAGGCACTTTTCAATGTGCAAACGGTCTAGCAGCGCTTCTAAATCAGTCAAATGGTCATTCATATCAAAATTGCCGTTGTAGCGACTTTTGCCGTATCCGCGTAAATCAGGGGCAAAAGTTTTGTAGCGTTTTGATAAATGATTGGTAAAGACAGAAAGACTACGACCAGTACCAGGATGACCATGTAAGCCCAAAATAGGGAATCCTTGACCTTGGGTGTAGACATTTAGACGTGCAGTGGTTGTGGTGTAGCGATCGCTCATTACTCGCCCTTCTCCTGTCTACCGAACAAATGTTCTAAAATACGTTGACTTTCAGTTTTCAAGCCTTTAATCTTAGTCACAACTTATTTCCGTTCAAAATCGCTTCAAAGTTACGTACCTATTCAGTTTAGGTTGTGAACCTACAAGCTAGACACTGTTTTAGTCTTGTATTTGAAGGGTGGTTAGTCTTACTCTTACAAGCCCTGTCTGTTCAGAGCAGGGTTTGTGACAGTAGTTCCATCTTATTCTTCTAATTGTGTCATAGGCTTGAAATCCTTTTGCCTAGCAACTACCCAGAATGAAGAATTATGTTTACCTGTAGCGATCGCACAAGCTGAAGTTCTACTGGCTCAACGTTGAGATGGGTTGCGACTAGTGTAAGAAGTATTCCGAGATTCAAAGCTTGTAACCGCAAATCCATCTTCTGATTCATATCGTCTATCATCTCCTCATGCTAGGGTCGGACAAACAGGAGAGTGTAATGGCTGCGTTTCGACCTACGCGACGACACTTTATTCAAGTATTTGGCGGGGCAAGTGTCCTAACTCTCTTTGGCTGCAATCGACGGGAGCAAGAAATGGTGACGCTATATACCTTTGGCGACTCAATTTTAGATTGCGGACGATATAACGAGTTTGGTGTTCATCCAGGGCAACTCCTCGTCCAGAATAATGATCGCCTATTTCCCGAATTTCAAGGTCAGGATCTGACTTCACGTGGGTCTGCTCAACTGCAACATCGTGCGCGTGATGGTGCAACGGTTGATGGGTTGCCTTCTCAGGCTCACCAATTGCGGGTGGAAGGAAAGGCGATCGCACTAATCACTATCGGTGGTAACGATCTACTGCGGGGATTAATTCAAGATACTGGTGCAGGGATCGCAACTTTTGCCAATACTTTGGACACATTTGTACAGCAGTTGCCAATTCGCCCCGTTGTGCTTGGTAATGTGTACGATCCTACCTTTGGAGATGACAGGCGCAACTTTGTAGGGGTTGAGTCGGCGATCGCCCGCAAGAACCTCCAGCGCATGAACACTGCAATTCAAGAAATCGCTAATCGCTATGGGCAATTTGTTGATCTCCACGCCCATTTCCTAAAGGGCGATCCATCCTGGTTTACAGCGACGATCGAGCCAAGTCTGTTGGGTGCATCCGAAGTGAGACGGGCTTTTCTCCCCTATGTTGTCGGTAAATAAAGATATTTTTTCCTGTGTCGATATTATAGTTGAGCGTTACCAACCCAATCCTTAATCACAAACCACTAGTGCCGATTGCATCGATCGCAGCTTCCAAGGCGATCGCCACATGAGTCCAGTGAGTCCCTCCTTGGCAATAAACTACATATGGCGATCGCATTGGCCCATCTGCTGATAATTCCAAAGTACTCCCTTCAATAAATGTCCCCCCAGCCATGACCACCTGGCTCTCATAACCTGGCATATCATCTGGAATAGGATCTAAGTAGGAACCGATAGGAGAATGCTGTTGTATGGCTTTACAGAAAGCAATTAGCTTTTCGGCAGAACCGAGTTTAATTGCCTGAATTACATCTCCACGGGGAGCTAGGGGAGCAGGATTTACTGGATAACCGAGTTTATCAAATACATAACCAGTAAGATAAGTCCCTTTGATCGCCTCTCCTACCATCTGCGGCGCTAGAAATAAGCCTTGAAACAGCAGGCGATTTTGGTCAAAAGTAGCACCACCATAACTACCAATACCGGGAGCAGTGAGGCGACAAGCGGATACTTCTACTAAGTCGGCGCGACCGGCTACATAACCGCCAGCACTGACAATGGTGCCACCAGGATTTTTAATCAATGATCCCGCCATTAAATCAGCACCTACGGCTGTAGGTTCCTTTGTTTCAATAAATTCGCCATAGCAATTATCTACAAAGCAAACGGTGTTCGGATTTTGCTGTTTGACTAAGTGAACGATTTTTTCAATATCGGCAATTGATAAACTAGGACGCCAAGAATAGCCACAAGAGCGCTGAATTAAGACTAAACGAGTGTTTTCAGCCACACTAGTTCTTATTGCTTGCCAATCTATAGTTCCTTCTGGGGATAGCTCCAATTGACGGTAATTTATGCCAAACTCGATAAGAGAGCCTTGACCTTGACCCCGTAAACCAATGACTTCTTCAAGCGTATCGTAGGGAGAACCGACCACTGCTAACATTTCATCTCCAGGACGGAGAACACCAAACAAAGCACAGGCGATCGCATGAGTTCCCGAAACAAACTGCACTCGCACAGCCGCAGCTTCAGCACCCATAACTTCGGCAAAAACTTTATCTAAAGTTTCTCGTCCTAAATCATCGTGACCATAACCACTTACACCAGCGAAGTGGTGTGTCCCTACACGGTGATTACGAAAAGCATCCAGCACTCGTTTTAGATTATGCTTGACCTGAGCGTCAATTCCAGAAAAAATCTCTAATAGTGCCTGTTCTGCTTGCCGCAGCTGTTCTAAGCTGTTCATCAGTTCCTCGTTCAAAAAAATTAAGATTATAGATATGCGGATTTTAAGATCGCGCAGACTAGGCTAGAAAATTCAAATTCAGGTTACTGCATGACAATTGCTACTTCAACCAAACCTCAAGTTAACTGGGTTAATACCCTATTTTTCATTGGACTGCACATCGGCGCTTTATTTGCCTTTGTTCCTGGTAACTTTAGCTGGACAGCAGTTGGTGTGGGTTTCCTGCTGTACTGGATAACAGGTGGTTTAGGAGTTACTCTCGGATTTCACCGCCTTGTTACTCATCGCAGTTTTCAAACTCCCAAGTGGCTAGAGTATCTCCTGGTTTTCTTTGGGACACTCTCGTGTCAAGGAGGCCCAATTGAGTGGGTCGGGACACATCGCATTCATCATTTAAACTCTGATACTGATGCCGATCCCCATGATTCTAATAAAGGCTTCTGGTGGAGCCACATGGATTGGCTGATTCACTACTGTCCCGCTCACGCTGATGTTCCTCGTTTCACCAAAGACATTGCCGAAGACCCAGTTTATCAGTTTTTAGAAAAATATTTCATTTTGATCCAGGTTGCTCTAGGTGTATTGCTTTTGCTTCTAGGTGGCTGGTCATTCGTTGTCTGGGGAATTTTTGTTCGCATTGTCTGGGTTTACCACTGCACTTGGTTGGTGAACAGCGCGACTCATAAATTTGGCTATCGGAGCTATGATTCTGGCGATAAATCGACTAATTGCTGGTGGGTAGCCGTACTAGTTTTCGGTGAAGGCTGGCATAATAACCATCATGCTTTTCAATACTCAGCTCGTCATGGGCTGGAATGGTGGGAAATCGATTTAACCTGGATGACAGTTCAATTGTTACAAGCAGTTGGTCTGGCTACTAATGTGAAGTTGGCCCCAACAAAAGTTAGTTAAGAGGTAGGAGTTAGGATGTGTAGCCTTTTTAACTCATAATTGATCACTTCTAACTCCTAACTTTTCAAAAAGCTATTTACTTACGGGTGCGCTTGTGTCGGTTAGGTTGCTATAATCCGAAGCGCTAATGTGAAGAATTTTTACGGCAAGTTACTTTTTGGTGACTTGGTGGAGGAGTTTATTGTTTTTTAGGTGTCCATGACTACATCAATAATTAATAGCCAGAAACTAAGTGATGAGCCTAGTAATTCCGACTTTCGGCTCAAAGATATTGTCAAAACCCTGCCACGCGAATGTTTTCAGCAGAACCGTCGCAAAGCTTGGACACAAGTCCTGCTGAGTGTCTTGGCAGTCGCCTTGGGCTATTACAGCCTGATTATCACTCCTTGGTTTCTTTTGCCCCTAGCTTGGATTTTTACGGGCACTGCTTTAACAGGTTTTTTTGTAATTGGCCATGATTGCGGTCATCGGTCTTTTGCCAAACGTCGTTGGGTAAATGATTTGGTAGGGCATTTTTTCATGATGCCGTTAATTTACCCCTTTCACAGTTGGCGGATTAAGCATAATTATCACCATACTCATACCAACAAGCTGGATGAAGACAACGCTTGGCATCCCATTAGACCAGAAGTGTTTGAAGATTGGGATAAAACCCGACAGTCTGCTTTTGAACTGTTCATGCGTAAACGGTTCTGGTGGGTAGGTTCCATTGGACATTGGGCTGTGGTGCATTTTGATTGGCGGAACTTCAAAACTAAAGACCAATCGAGTATCAAGCTTTCTGTGGCTGTAGTAGTTGTATTTGCTGCGATCGCTTTTCCGCTTCTGATCGCTACAACTGGTATCTGGGGCTTTGTCAAGTTTTGGCTAGTACCCTGGATGATTTACCATTTTTGGATGAGTACTTTTACTATTGTTCACCATACTGCCGCAGATGTTCCTTTTACGACAGCGAACAAGTGGAACGAAGCTCTAGCACAGCTAGCTGGCACTATTCATTGCGATTATCCGCGCTGGGTAGAAATCCTGTGCCACGATATCAATGTTCATGTTCCTCATCATATTTCCACTGCGATTCCTTCTTATAATTTGCGGCTAGCTTACAGCAGCATCAAAGAAAATTGGGAGCCTTATCTACATGATGAGTGTCAGTTTTCTTGGCCTTTAATGAAACAGATTACAGACCAGTGCCAACTATACACAACTGACGTTGGCTATAAGACTTTCGACGAACATTATACACAGCGATAAATAGCACTGTGACTACACTCACGCTCTTAAATTTAACGAGAGCGTTTATAATGCTGTGTTTAAATAGAATTTGGCGACTTTTTACTAACTAAAAATTGTTAGGTAAATTGCCAAAGTTTCTCTTCTTTGGTGTTAGCGATCGCTAGCTTCGTGGGCATCCTAGAGGTGAGATTATCTTGTCTCAAATAAAGTTCCGATTTATATCCAACAAAAGAATCCAGTGCAATCAAATATCGTCACGTTCAATAATCCTGCTGGCTACGAAACGTCTGAGGATTCCACTAAATTACCTTTCACTCTTCAAGATTTAAAAGCTGCAATTCCTGCTGAATGCTTTCAGCCCAATGTAACAAAATCACTTTTTTACTTTTTTCGTGACATCCTGATTATCAGTCTGCTTTATGCAGTTGCTTCTTACCTGGATTCTTGGCTTTTCTTCCCGATTTTCTGGCTAATGCAAGGAACGATGTTTTGGGCTTTGTTTGTAGTCGGGCATGACTGCGGACATCAATCTTTTTCTAAGCATAAATGGCTGAATGATTTGATTGGACATCTTTCTCACACACCAATACTTGTTCCTTATCATGGTTGGCGAATCAGCCATAGAACCCATCACAAAAATACTGGCAATATCGATAACGATGAAAGCTGGTATCCTGTAAGCGAATCACAATACAAGGAGATGCCTTTAGCCCAAAAGATCGGCAGATATTATATTTTTCTCTTGGCTTATCCTGTGTATTTGTTTAAGCGTTCTCCTAATAAAGAAGGCTCCCACTTTTTGCCCAGCAGTTCGCTTTTCAAACCATCGGAAAAATGGGATGTCCTCACTAGTACTGTACTTTTGATTGGCATGGTAGGTTTGCTTGGCTTCCTCACCTACCAATGGGGTTGGATGTGGTTGCTGAAATATTATGCTGTCCCCTACCTTGTATTTATAGTTTGGCTAGATTTGGTGACATTTTTACACCACACTGAGCCAGAGCTTCCCTGGTATCGTGGAGAAGATTGGACTTTCTTGAAAGGCGCAATTTCTAGTATTGACCGTGATTATGGTTTGGTTAATCATATCCATCACGATATTGGTACTCATGTTGCTCACCATATATTCCTTAACATCCCTCACTACAATTTGCTGAAGGCAACTGAGGCAATAAAACCAGTGATGGGTGAGTATTTCCACAAATCGGAAGAACCTATTTGGAAGTCATTATGGCGTTCATGTCTCAGCTGCCATTTTGTACCTGATAGTGGTAGTAGAGTTTACTACACATCCAACAACAAGTTAGCTAAAGACTAGAGCCAATTTCAAAAGCCCTCTCCCAAGCTTGGGAGAGGGCTTTTGATTCATGGAAGAAGTCTAATAACTGAAGCTAGCTTGCTTTTGATGTTGTTCACCATGATGGCTACAACCATCCTAATGATTATGGTGATGATGACCATGCCCGTGGGAGCAGTTTTGCAAATCTTGCTTCATCAGCTTGTCGCTGATTTCTTGCAATGATTCATCCACAGCTTGTAAGCCAATCCAAGTATCAATCTTTTGGACATCAAATCCTACCTCACGGCGATCATTTACTTCTAATAAAGGACGGCGAATTAACAGTGGCTCTTTCAGCATCAGCGCCAAAGCGGTTTGTTCATCCACTTTTTCAGGAACCACTTCACCAGATTTTACTTTGGGAGCGGAAAGATTAAACCATTCGGCTACGGGGCGATCGCCAAAAAATGAACGCAACCGCTCAACTGTCCAAGGTTCTGTTAGCAGATTGCATGGTATCACTTCATGACCAGCAGCTGTGAGCAAAACTTTTTGCTTAGTACCACCTTTACAGCCTGGTTTGCTATAGAAAATTACTCTTGCCATTTAACTACCTCTTAGTAGAATACGGTTTGGTTGTAGGGATGCACAGCTGTGCATTGGCATCAACTTAAGTTCAAACGCTTATTTCACAGGCGTTTTACCCCCCTTAGTCCCCCCTTGGAAAGGCAGGGCTGATTCATTCCATTTCAAACAGGATTTGTCAAGATGGTTAGCAAGAAAATTGTAAGTAAGCGTGACGAAGAGATGAATATTTAAGCACTGAAATATCAGTAAAATAGTTGGTTTCATCGGCACGCTAGTAACAAAATAACTAATTTTTAATTGCTATAACCCTTGATTTTTAAAGCTCTTTGGGGAATGAAACAGCCCTGCCTTGGAAAGGGGGGAAAAAGGAATCTAGTTCCCTCCCCAATACATACGGGGAGGGTTAGGATGGGGTAACGCAAATCGTGATGGGAAGCTAGAGAACTGAAATATCACGTTTTGACAAGGGTTTCACGTTAGGTTGACACGTATGCACGGCTGTGCCTCCCTACTGTGTGATGCTAAAAGTTTTTAGCACTATACTTAATCGGGTCAAACTCAAATCTCTCATTGGGATCGGTTTCACCGTAGATATTAAAAGTCACAGTTGGTTCATCACCCACTGCTTCTACACTGTGAATAGCATCGGGAGTAAAGCTAATAATATCTCCTGGAAATAAAGTTAGCTCTCCCGTCTGTTCAATTTTGTCCTCAAATTCTGGGCTATTAGTGCGTTGCCAAAAAGTATTTTTTTCCTGACCTTTTAGCACCGCGACGATTCCCCATGTCCCATGATTATGAATGTTTGAACGGGTTCCCGGTGCAAATGTTACTGTTTGCACAGTTAAGGGAAAACCCAATTCATCGTATAGGAGTAAAACAGAGGTTCCCGTTTTGGGCGAAGGTTCTAACTGTTGACTTCGTACCCAGTAGGAATTTACAATCAAGCGCCTTACGAGCATCCGAATTTCTGGCAGACAACTGACTTCATCATCCCCACTATTGAGAACATCTTCTACCTCAGTTAAAAATCGATAAAGGCGGTAATTTTCTCTCAATAAATCCCATGCTCTTACAGATTTACAAGCTTGATGCTGACCATCCCCCGTTAGTAGCCAATCTCTACCTTTCATAACTTTTAAATTGATAACGGAGAAGATTGGATGATCAGGATTGGAGAGACATTAGGAATATTACCTACAGGAAGTTTAGTAGGTATCGTGACAGGAGGAAAGATAGAGTTACTATCAGTAGCTGCTCCTAATAGGGAGTAAGAGGAATACGATCTGGTAGATAACCAATTGTTCATGATTTTTCGCAAAAAGGGCATTGGGCATTGATTATTTTACAGACGCGATTAATCGCGTCTCTATTCAACTCGACTCTTTCTTGTCGAGAAGTGCATTGACTAATTAATCATCTTCTTCAGCTGGACGTGTCAAAATATCCAGGAGAATTCCAGCACCAAAATCATGCTTTTCATCTATCTCTTTAACTTTGGTGCTGATTTTTTTTGCTTCCTCAATTTCTCCTAACTTTGCTAGTACTAATCCAGAAGCAGCATAAGCATTTAAGTACAATCGAATTTGTGGTTCTTCTTTGCGATTGACTAGTATCGGCTTAAGTTGCTCCCAGTCATCAGGAAATTTTTCTAGTTCTTTAATTTTATCTAATAATTTGATTGTTGTTTGTAATGCAAGAGAATAATTATTTTTATAATAGAAAAATCTATATGCTGCTACCAAGACATCTGTATTTTCACCAGTTTGTGCTAAAGCTTGTTGAATATATTTTTCTGATTTTGATGTGTTATCCCAGTTTTGTGCAGCTAAAACTAATAAGTTTTTAATGTCCTCTGGAACCTGGAACCATGAGAATCTGTTTGCATCGAGTTGCATAATAATTTTTTGTGCGTAGGCAATAGGTAATAGGCAATAGGCAATAGTAAAAAAGTAGTAATAATTACCAATGCCTAATGCCCAAGTTAAAACAAAGTGAGAATGTACACCAAAGTGAATAAAACAATCCAAATAATGTCAACGAAGTGCCAGTAAATTTCTGTCATTTCGATGAAAGTATGATTGGTTGCAGAATATTCACCAGGGAGACGCGATCGCCACAATGCGCGTAATATCAATAACAGTCCCACAAAAACGTGCAAACCGTGGAACCCTGTCATGATATAAAAGCAGTTGGCGAAAACGTTGGTAGTCAGTCCGTACCCTAATGTTGAGTACTCATAAACCTGACCACCCAAGAAAATTGCACCCATGATTGCAGTAATGGCATACCACAGTTGCATTCCCTTGACGTTATTCTTTTTAATCGCCGTATCACCGAAGTGAATTACAAAACTACTAGACACCAGAATAATGGTGTTAATTGTCGGCACAAGTAGTTCTACTTCACTCCCTTCTGGAGGCCAAACTGCTGTAGTACCTCGGAAAAATAAGAAAGTGGCAAAAAATCCTCCAAACATCAGGGATTCAGAGGCGAGGAATGTCAACAATCCCCAAACTCTTAAATCTGGATGTTCTTCATGTCCTGTACTGTGATCTTCGCTCGTGGTTGTAGCTATAGTCATAGATTTTTTGACAATACGATCTACTCTGTCTGTTGTGGAAACTTGAATAAAGAATGAAGTATGAACCAGCTAAATTTCCATTCTTTATCCAAAATCCTTGTTTAGCCAAACTCTTAACTTGTTCAGGAATTTTCAAAATTCCGAGTTTTGTGTTCTGAATTCGGGCGTTCGTTTTCTGAATTCGGGCGTCCGTTTATTGAATTCGGGCGTCCGTTTATTGAATTCGGGCGTTCGTTTATTGAATTCGAGCGTTCGTTTATTGAATTTGGGCGTTCGTGTTCCAAGCTTGAAGTTTCGTGTTCCAAGCTTGGAGTTTTGAGTTTTCAAATCTAATAACTAGAAGTTTCAGTGGCTTTGAGTGCGATCGCATCACTCACTCTACGAACTAAGCACTAGCTTCCGGCGTCGCTGATGACTGTAATTCAGTTCTATGCTCCTGACCGTAGTCATAAGGGCCATGAGTGACAATCGGCAACACTTCCCAGTTTTCAATTGCGGGTGGTGAGCTAGTTGTCCATTCTAAGGTTAAAGCTTGCCAAGGATTATCACCAGCCAAAGGTCCTTTCAACCAACTGTAAATCATGTTGATGGCAAAAGGAATTACCGATATCCCCAAAACAATTGAACCGAAGGTACAAATTTGATTGAGGTCGATAAATTGGGGGTCATACATTGCCACTCGTCGGGGCATTCCTTTCAAACCCAATTCGTGCATGGGTAAGAAAGTAAGATTAGTGCCGATGAAGGTAAGGGCGAAATGAACCCGTCCCCAATTTTCATTCAGCATTCGTCCGGTCATTTTGGGGAACCAGTGATAAATGCCGGCGTAGATGCCAAACACGGAACCGCCAAACAGAACGTAGTGGAAATGTCCGACAACATAATATGTGTCGTGGACGTGAACATCAAAGGGGGCTGTTCCCATCGTTACACCGCTTAAGCCGCCCATGACAAACATGGACAACAAGCCAATGGCGAAAAGCATCGCCGTGGTGAAGCGGATTTTACCACCCCAAAGGGTAGCAACCCAGGCAAAAATCTTCACGCCAGTGGGAACTGCAACTATGAGAGTGGAGATGGTAAAGAACATCCGCATCCAGCCGGGTGTGCCACTGGTAAACATATGGTGTACCCAGACGAACAAACCGACAACGCAGATGGCTACACTAGAGTAAGCGATCGCTTTATAACCAAAGATTGGCTTGCGGGCGTGAACTGGAATTACTTCCGACATGATGCCGAAGATGGGCAGAATCATTAGATATACTGCCGGGTGAGAATAAAACCAGAATAAGTGTTGATAAATTACAACGTTACCGCCTGCATCTGGTTTAAAGAAGGAGGTGCCAAAGTTGAGGTCAAACAACAGCAGAACTAAACCGGCTGCTAATACAGGTGTGGAGAGAAGTGCCAGCAGAGAGGTAGCCAAGATTGCCCAACAAAACAAGGGCACTTGATCCCATTTCATGCTAGGAACCTTCATCATCAAAATGGTGATTACGAAGTTCAGCGAACCCAAAATTGAAGAAGTTCCCACTAAGACGATCGCAAGTATCCACATAGTTTGAGCGATTGGTGCTGTCACCAAACTCAAAGGTGGGTAAGCTGTCCAACCAGATTGGGAACCGCCAAAAATGAAACTACCTAAAATGAGCGCACCTGCTGGGGGATTTAACCAAAAGGCGATCGCGTTCAGCTTCGGGAAAGCCATATCCCTGGCACCAACCATCAACGGCACCAAATAGTTACCAAATCCCCCAATGGCGCTAGGGACAATCCACAGGAAGATCATGATCGTCCCGTGATTGGTCATGAAAGCGTTATACAGATTGGGGTCGAGTACGTCTGCATCTGGTGTTGCTAATTCAACACGCAGAGCAACAGCCATCAGTCCGCCGATGAGATAGAAAACAAACGCCGTCACTAGGTATTGGATACCAATAACCTTGTGGTCAACATTAAATGTAAAATAGTCTTGCCATTTCCACGCCTTCGGATGGGAGGTGTGGCCAATTACCATTTTCGGTTTATTTTCTTCTGGTGGAGTATTCCGTGGAAATTCTACCTGCGTCATATTTTTGTCCTACCCTACGGGAAGCCGCCCTCTGGGCGTCTATGTCGTTTGTCATTTGTCTTCTGTCTTTTGTCCGTTGTCATTTGTCCGTTGTCATTTGAATGACTAATGACCAATGACCAATGACCAATGACTAATGACTCATGACTACTGACTCTAAAGTTGCTGCACTAATTCCCATCTCATGGGTGTGGGGCGCGAGAAACTCTGATGTTGATAAGTCGTCTGGATTAACTGCAACGACTTGATTTATATTTTGTTGTTGAGCAATCTGGTTTTCTGTCCGCCAGCTATCATATTCTTCTGGTGTGTGGACAATTACCTGTGTCCGCATTGAACCGTGATAACCACCGCATAACTCAGCACAAACTACGGGATATGTACCTGGTTTAGTGGCGACAAACCGTAATTCGGTAGGGATACCGGGAAGCGCATCTTGCTTCAGCCTAAAGTTTGGCACCCAGAATGAATGAATTACATCTTGTGCTGAAAGGTTGAGTTGAACATCAGCACCGACGGGTATGTGCAATTCCCCAGAGGTGATGCCACTATCAGGGTAATTAAATAACCAGGCGTACTGTATGCCTTTGACATCAACAACTAAATCGGCTGGTTTATCTAGGTTTTTGGGAGACGCGCCAATACCAATTGTTGGGGCTATTGTTGGGGCAGTTGTTGCTTCTGAGGTATCGCTTAATGTAGCTGCAAGAGCGGTTCCCGACTGATGAGCAACATGAGCGGCTGAATGAGGATGACCCGCAGGCTCAAATCCACCCATTCGGTTAAAAACATCTACGCTGTAGATGCCCAAACCGAGGACAATCACTGTGGGAATTGCTGTCCAAAAGATTTCTAAGGGAACGTTGCCTTCTATTGGCAAACCATCGGTATCATCACCGCGACGGCGACGAAACTTAACCAAAAAAACTACAATTGTTCCTTCTACCACCAAGAAGAGTGCGATCGCAATGGTAAACATGACGTTGAAAAAACCGTCTACCAAAGGCGCTTGTAACGATGCCTGCGCCGGCATGAGAGTGTGGTTTTGACCGATCCAAATGCTGATTGCTGTAACTACTATCCCAGCAACCAGAGTCCATAGTGAAACAGGAATTTGTTGCATACATGCTACCTGCTTTGTAAACCGTCTTTAGAGCTGTTATTTTCTGAGAATTGGGCATTGGGCGTTAGGAGTGCTGAGTGCTGAGTGCTGAGTTAAGAGTTAAGAGTTAAGAGTTAGGAGTTTTGTTTATCTCCTTGTCCCCTTGTCCCCTCATCTCCCTTATCCCCATTCCCTATTCTCCATTTCCTTTTCACTTATTAACTTTCTAACGTGCAGCCATAAAAAATGGGGGAAACTTCCAGATTTTTTCCATATCTTTCCCCCAAAAAATGGCAAATTATATTTCAACTCATACCACAAAGTTAGCCCCCTGCTTTCATAAAAGCTAGTTGTTCCAAGAGGGCACTGTTAGGCCTAATATTGATTAGGCTATATTAGCAGCAAGTTTAAATTTGTTAATAGCTAACATTTTGCAATTCACGGATTTGTTTACTGTGAACTTTTTATTAATTCCAGTAAGTATTGAGTATTCCCCTCAAGTTACCTTGCCTAGCGCATTTGCGCTTTATTCAAACAGTGCCTCCTTCGACGAACAACAATTTTGACTAACTGCAAAAACTTTAATTATTTAAAGCAACGTGGGTGTAGCAGTTCTTTGGACAAATCCGCGAACAAGCTTCACAACCAATACAGTTTTCTGGAGAAGTAACTGCCATTACTTTCCGTTCAATTTCTTCATCATCTTCATCTTCCACAAATTCACCTTCTTCATTGAGCGCCTTCAAGCCAAGCACATTGTATCCGCATACCTTAATGCATCTGCCACAGCCGATACATTTGTCCTTGTCGATTTCCTGAGCGAATTTTGGTGTCCAAGCCTTACCGCCAAATGTCAAACCTGTTAGTTGTGCCATGAATAAATCCTCAGCAATTTTGCCTGTCAATCTGTTGGTGCATTAATCATCATATTATCCTAGTCTTTTATTATTTTGTATTCAAAACTTACTTTTATCACATCAGTTTTCGATGACTTTGAACACAATGCTCAATTGTTTTTTATGTCATTTTATAGATAAAAATTATTGCAAATAATTCTTATGAATATTTAGTATTCTTCGTTCCTATGCTTTACATCTACATACATTCATTGAGCCTCTGGCTAGAGACAGTAGCCCATGAGCAGCGATTTCCATACAGAGGATAAGTAACAAGTTGAGAATTTGAAACCTCTACAGTTGAGTAAAGCTTCATATCTATGTGATTTATAGCTGCTGATTTAACTATTATTTCCAGCAAATGCAACTATATCTCTAAGAGTAATGATATTCTTTTTCAAATATTTTTAGGCTTAGGCAAATAAGTTTGGATAAAAAGTATACATATATACCAAAATAAATGTTCGCTAGTTACATTTTGATATATACAATATGTATTTTAGAAAGCAACAATTTTCAATTTAGTTTGATTTAAATATTTAGATAAATGATGACAAAAGGAATATTTGTATTTCATTTGAATACACAAAATTAATTTATAAAGGAACTGTAAAGTTTATGGCAGAATATGATCGTGCCTTAAATATTAAAATTATTAACAAATCAGAGGAAGCTCAAGTATAGGAGGCTCAAAGATTTAGAAAAAATATTTTGTTTAAGGTTTTATCGTCAAAGCTAAAATGTTCATTAAGTACTAAATTAAATAAATGTTAAGAGTTTTTTCCAAGCTCAATACGAACAAAATAATCATTTTTATCATGAAATGTATAGTTAATAAGAAGTTTTATTAGGCTATTTTTGAAGCAAATAGCTTGTACTTGGATACGAATTTAACAAGTGGATGTGGGAATTGAATGTGGTGAGAAAAGATTATTCTCACTAGAAATATCGTGTGGTAGCGAGTCATGAATAAACAGGACTCATCCAGGGGAGAACTGAGCCAGACATCTCAACGATTAGAGTGGGAAAAGAGCCAAACCAAATGCCTTATACAATTCCTAACAACAGTTGCGTTGGATGTGACAACTGCCGCCCCCAATGTCCTACGGGTGCAATCAGAATAGAGGACAATGAATACTGGGTCGATCCTGGTCTTTGTAACAATTGCGAGGGCTATTATTCAGAACCGCAATGTGTAATAGCTTGTCCAACTAATTCTCCTATTCCTTGGCAGGCGAAAAAGGGAAGATGCAAAGTTGAACCAAGAGATGCTAGCAGCTTAGACTTGTTTTCTAATGGTAAGAATAATCCATTTGCTTCAGCGATCGCAATTTGGGAAGCTTGTAATGTATTAGCGCAGCGCACATCCCTACACTGGGAAACTGATGAAGAAGGTTACATCAGTTACAGCCGACAAGTCAATCAAGGCCGAGGTGCGATCGCTTTTCACATCCAAGATCCCTTCAAGGTTAACGACAAGGCCACAGATATAGCAGCAATTGAGGGGCTTGACATCAGAGCCGCTTGCATACATCTAATTTTTGCAGCTTATGCTACAGCTTTAGATCAACCTTGGGAGCAAGAATTTGCGATCGATGAGCGACAAATCGAGAAATATTTGGGGATGGAGAAACGCAAAGATTTAAGCAAAGCTGCCAAGCTAGCTTTAATGAAAAATATCGTTCAGCAAGCTTGCTCCCTAATTATCTCCATTGACTGGCCCCAACAAGGCCGAATTAACGGATTCTCTCTTGTCGGTAGCCGCTTATGGCATTTAGTAGATATTCAGCACCACTTCCAGGAAGATAATCTCGGATGCAAATATCTGATTGGGCTAACTTTTAAAGTCAAAGCAGGTTTATGGGCGCAATATTTCTTAAACAAACAAGCGTGTAAAGAGCGAACCGCATTCTATCAATATGGCAGTCTCCCCAAAACACTGCTAACCACAGTCATGAGTATTTGGCAGCAACATGAAGGCGCAGTTCGACTAATGCTGTGGCTGCTGTTTAAAACCAAAATGGGTAAAGAACAACGCATCACCATTCCTACCTTGCTGCGTATTGCTTACGGTGAGGAAAAAGTCGCCCTTGCATCCAGACAACGGGAAGAACGCAAACGTCTGTTGCGAACCTTTGAAAGCGATTTAGAAATTCTCAATCACTATGGAATGAAGCCACTTTTCGATCCAGTTACTTATCCACCAGAAATTCAACCTTTGTGGGCAAAATTAATCGATCTTCCTGAAGATCCAGATGAAGCATTAGAATTTTGGACTAATGACGGAGGTGCTGAAACTCGCCTCACAGACACAGGCCCCCGTGGTAAATGGAATCTGCTAATGAATGCGCGGATTTTAGCTTTTGAACTCCCACCAGAATGGGAACAGCAAATCTCAGAATCGGAAAAAAAGCAACGACGAACTGCTAAAACCAAAAGGAAGCCCAAAGCTACAAACGATTTGCTAGGCGAACAGATTTTGCAAGCGCGAAAAAATTTGAATCTCTCCCAAAGAGAATTGGCAAAACTTACAGGTAAAAGCCAAAGCTGGATTCGAGATATTGAAAATGGTCGTTTAAAAGCCAAATTAGAAGACCAAGTACTGTTACGAAAAGTCTTAAATATGGCTCCATCTTGATTCAATATTTGGAATTTAAACGCACAGGGGCATAGATATTTTATTACGAATTTGTGCAGTATTATACTAAATACTCAATACAGCATTTCATTAATTCGTAGCGAACTAAACTTAGCAAAACTCTGCGTTACTTTGCGCTTCCCTTGGCGTCCCTCTGCGTTTAAAAACTCTCCACTTCTATGTACTATAACTCATTACCTTACTAGAAGTAATCCAAAAACTACCGACAGCATATTTAGTAACTACCAACTCTCGTGTAGCATTGCATGAACTCTTCAGTTGTTGAGTCTTGGTTTCATCTTTCACAAGTTTAGCCTGGTAAGTGTAGAGAGAACCACAAGGTTGTTCAAAACTAAGTTCAGCTAAGATAGTACTGTTGTCTAAACTTTGCTCTAAAATTTTGCCTGCAACTTTGTAGTTAAACCAATCCCATCCTTTATAGAGGATTAACTCTCTTTCCAAAACCTGAAGTGCAGCAGGGAGAATTCCCCAGCCTCGATAGACTTGATGTAAGCATTGAATATCGCCAGTACGAGTCAAAATCGATCTAAATGAATCTCGATCGAGACGACCATAATATCTTCCTTCTGGCAAGTCTATTACTGTTGGTGCAAACCGATGTCCACCAAAGTGCGATGATTTCCAAATTCGCACATTATCTAAGCACAAATCAGCATTACTCGCTGTTATTTGGAAGTAAAAAGGAGCGCCATATCTTGCACAACACTTATCATGGCTGCCGTGCGTACAAACTAAAATATCTCTAGTTCTACTAGTTTCTACTTCCAAATTAGAATCGATACCCCATATCCATTTTTGGACAACTCCTGCTACTTGCTCAATATTTGCTAGCTGAAACTCCTGCTTATGGTATCCATTACTTAGCCCCTCTTCTTTTTGATAAATCAAAAGCGTAGTGTGATTTACCTTGTGTGATAAATCATTAGCAATTAGGAGAAATCTAATCGGCAGTTTCGCACGTTTAACTTCTTCTACCAAAATCCTCAAATTCTGAGGCACCCACTTGGAGTTAAAGGCTTCTGATGTCCAAGGTAAAGGACACTCAACTAAAATATAAGTTTGATAATTGGTGGCACTACCAATAACATCTTCTCCTACTTGCCGCGAATCATCAGAACAAAAAAAGGTATTCATCTCGCTGTACTCATTAGCATATTTTATGGACAAAAGGTATTACAAAATACAATTGTGTTCTTAGCTACAATATCCTTGGCTCAAGGAGATAAAAAAGAACAATATTCATTTCCTAGCTAAAACTAGGTAGCCACTTTATAACATCATTATTGCTCGAGGTCTTTCCGGTTAATAAATTCTCCACAATAAAGATAAATAGTGTCAAGAGATATTTTTCCGTATGAGTGGCGTTAATTTTGTATCTAGTTTTATTGTTATTTGGTATTTAATAAATTTTCATTAGCGGAAACTTAGTTTTTCTGAACTTGGTGTCTTTGGCAAAATCAAATATATTAAATCTAGTACATAGACGCAAAGCAACTTGGAGAGTTACCGACGATTAACTTGCTTACAATATTGATGTAGCTGATACTACAATCAAAAATATTCCTAGCAGTAACCTAGTTGTTTAAAGTTTTGCTGAAGTTATCTACATAGCTAATTACATATCCTGTTTTTACATATAAAGATATAATTCAGTGCCGTTCATCTGAAAAATATATTCCTAAAAGTAGATGCGAAAACATTTAATAAACAGAAATCGCTTTGGTAAGCCAATACTGTTTTAAGACTTGTTCCACACTATCTGCTTTCAATTTATCTATCGAATTATCCATATTGCAAATAATTCTCAATAACTTGAGAAAATAAAAAATGTCAAATTAGGGGTAAATGATTTAATTCCCCGTACTCCATCTGCGATAAGTTAATAATTAAAAGTAGTGACTAATTATTAGCACTGTCACTGACATTAACATTAACAAATTTGCTATTTAGCGTTTTACCTAATCTAACTTCCCGAAGCTTGTGTCAGGGTTTGATGATAGGCATCTGTTTTGACTGTAACTGAAGTCAATAAGAAATGCAAGTTTTTAAGAATCTTTATAACTTCTTTACAGTGTGTTGCCTCTAGGACATTGCTTAAATCAAGGTGAACAGGCATTTCATAGTCAGGATAACCCACTACAACAAGCATTGAGAGTTTCAATATAATAGATAAAGTTTTGCAATTGTGACAAATTGTTGCTAGTAAAAGCGCACTTACTAGTTCAAATATCTGTAGCTATGGCGATCGCATATTTCTACTTTCACGCAGAATTGAATCATTTTTTACCACGGCATCACAAACAGGTGAGAATCTCTCATTTGTTTGAGGAAAAAGCCTCAATTAAGGACATGATTGAGTCGTTGGGTGTCCCTCATCCAGAGGTGGATTCGATAAATGTTAATGGTGAATATGTAAATTTTTCTTACATAGTTTCCGATGGAGACACTATCAATGTTTATCCAATTACAGCTAGGAGCCTTATTATACCAAGCGTTTCTGTTTTACCAAAACCGCTCAGTATTATCCGCTTTGTTTTAGATATTCATTTGGGGAAGCTTGCGACATCTTTACGACTTTTAGGTTTTAATACTTTATACCGCAATGACTACGAGGACGAGAAATTAGCCCAAATATCTTATACTCAAGCGCGGATTCTCTTGACTCGTGATAAAGGTCTATTGATGCGTAGTTTGGTAACGTATGGGTATTATGTTAGAAACACTAACCCTGAACAACAAATTATAGAAGTACTGCAACGCTTCGACTTGTTTGAATTAATCTCACCATTTAAACGGTGTTTGCGTTGCAATGGATTATTAGAATCTGTAGATAAACAATCCATCATTGAACAAGTGCCAGAAAAGGTGCGATCGCAGGTTGATGAATTCCAGCGTTGCCAAGACTGCGATCGCATTTATTGGAAAGGTTCACATTATGAACGATTACAACAGTTTATTGATGGAGTACTCAACTCACAAAAACGTGAGTAACTATTTACCCATTACCCAGCTGAAATATTTCCACTGATTATTTGACTACCCCCGATTCTGGGATCTTCATCTTCGCGATTCAAATCATCAGGAGTGGGATTTTGCTTACTCTGTCCACTAACTTCTTCTGGTTCAATGGGATCTGCCTCTTGAGCTTTATCAATATCAAGAGAGCGAGGAGGTTCTTTGGCGTGAGAGAAATCGATAAGTGGATCGGGTTGCTCAGTAGTCATGAGTTGCTAAATAATAGTGTAGTTTTTTCTAGTGTTAAATGTATCTTGAGTGCAAACATCTTTCTTCAGAAAGAAACTACGTTGTGTGATGGTGTAATAAAAGGTGAGTGAATGACATTAATTTGAGTTCTCGATTTTGGTGGGTGGTGCGTCAGGCGGCGCGGGAGACGGCTTTGCCAGAAATTGATTTTGAAATTGTGCCGACAGTTCTGGGGGATGATGCGCCATTGTGGGGCGGTGTGGCGATCGCTTCTATGACAATCCCGAATTTGTAAATGGGCGAGGCGTGGAGCGAGATGCAAACAGAATTAGTTATTTTTGATTGTGATGGAGTGTTAGTAGACAGCGAGGGATTAAGCAATCGCGTTCTTGTGGAATTTGTCGCTGAGTTTGGACTTGCAATGAAACTTGAAGAAGCCATTTTGTTATTTAAGGGTTGCAAAATGGCTGATTGTGTTGCTGTCGTTGAGCAAAGACTTGGGAAAAAGATGCCGCAAGATTTTGTAACTCAGCTTCGTACCCGTACTGCTGAGGCATTCGAGCGTGAACTACGTCCTGTAGAAGGAATAGAAGCAGCTTTAGACAAGATTAATCTACCTATTTGCGTTGCTTCCAGTGGGCCACCGGAAAAAATTAAGTTAGCTTTGCGTTTAACTAACCTACTCCCTCGATTTGAAGGACGTATCTTTAGCTCATATAAAATTGGAAGTTGGAAGCCAGCACCTGACTTATTCTTATATGCAGCTAAAAATATGGGAATTCAAGCTGCATCCTGTACGGTTGTAGAAGATAGCGTTTTGGGTGTACGTGCAGGTGTTGCTGCTGGCATGAGAGTTTTAGGTTACACCGAGCAAAGTGAGGCTAATTTACTTGAGGCATCTGGAGCGCGTGTCTTTTACTCCATGCAGCAATTGCCTTCTTTGTTGTTACACCATTAAACTTATAATTATGAGTTTTATGTAACAATTAACACTCAAAGCGATATTAAAATATTTTCTTTAATTTAAACCTACTATTACTGTTGAATATTTTGACTTTTCAAAGCTGGCTTTAATCGCTTTAAATTGTTCCCAACTTAACCCATGTCGAAAGAAACGTTGTTCTTCTGGTAAATTAACAGAATTTTCTAACGTTTGAGTAATAATATTTTTACTCTCTCAGTTAGTAGTCACAAAATTTATCTAATTTCCATTTTAAGTCAAAACTAAATTATCTCGATGAATCACGGTTTCTGCACCGGCATAACCTAAAATTGTGGAAATTTCTCGTGAATGGCGCCCAGAAATCTTTTGTAGTTCATTGCTGTTGTAATTTACAAGTCCTCTAGCAATTTCGTTACCGTTTATGTCACACAATTGCACGGCATCCTGTGTATCAAACTCTCCTTCTACTAGCTTAATTCCAGCTGCTAATAAGGATTTTCCCGCTAGAGAAATTGCCGCGATCGCACCTTCATCTAAATACAATTTCCCCGCAGGTACAAGTCCGTAAGCTATCCAACGTTTACGCGCCGAAGTTGGTTCGGGTTGCGGTTCAAAATGGGTTCCAATCAGTTCGCCTTGGATAATTTTTTCGATATTCCGGGGAAATCGCCCTTGGGTAATGACGGTACGGACTCCCGCTGCGATCGCAATCCTCGCAGCCGAAATTTTTGTCACCATCCCACCAGTACCCCACCGAGAACCTTGGGAACCTATTTGTAATTGAGCTAATTCTTTAATGCTACTAACTAGAGCGATCGGCCGCGCATCTGGCACGGAACGGGGATCGGCTGAGTATAGCCGATCAACATCGGTGAGCAAAAATAGCCAATCTGCTTCTATTAAGCTGGCAACTAATGCCGAAAGAGTGTCATTATCACCAAATTTTAGTTCGTCTATTGCTACGGTATCATTTTCATTTACTATGGGGATCACTCCCAGTCCCAGTAGTTCTTGAAAGGTGTTGTAGGCATTGAGATAGCGGCTGCGCTGTACCAAGTCACTACGAGTTAATAATACTTGGGCGATCGCCTGCTGCAAGGTAGTAAATAAATCATCGTAGATCCGAATTAACCTGCCTTGCCCAACTGCTGCTACAGCCTGTTTGAGTGCGATCGCTTTAGGACGTTCAGTTAAACCCAACCGCGCACAACCCACGCCCACAGCACCAGAAGAAACCAAAATCACCCGATGTCCTTGGCGTCTTAAATTGCAGAGTGTTTCCGCCAAAGTAGCAATGGTAGAAAGTGCTAATTGTCCCGTTTCTGGTTGAGTTAGGCTGGAAGTACCGATTTTAATAACAATTGTTAGTGGCATCTAAAAAGTGAGGAGTTAGGAGTTAGGAGTTAGGAGTTGAATTTAATTTAATTCATAACTCATAACTTCTAACTCCTAACTCAATTTGTAAAGCGTCAATCCCTCTATAGTGAAGGTTGACGCTTTACGGAAGTATATTTACTTAGTATGAGTTAGGGTCTTTTTTGGCTGACCCCATGTTATTAATACTTATGATCCCCGATTTTTTGGTTCCAGTAAGATTCCTTAACCATTTCTTTAGATTTACTTTCCTGACGATTTCTCAACTTTTGTGAATCTTAGTTTTCTTGGGGGTAATAGATGCTCCCAAAATTTCAGATATCCAAACTTCAAAGTTGCGGACGGGATGAGAGCGCAGAGCTACGTCGGCATGAACAATCGGTTCGACTAGAATAGTAAACATCCCCAGGCGATTACCTGCTATGACATCGGTAAACAAGCGATCGCCTACCATCCCCACTTGATGTACTGGTAAATCCATTCCCCTAAGTGCTGCTCTAATTTTGCGTCGGGAAGGCTTGGCTGCACCTAAGTAGTAAGGCAAGTTGAGCGATCGCGCAATTCCACCAATTCGTGCCTCACTGAGGTTGTTACTCACCAAGCACAGTGCAGTACAGGTACGGATTTGCTCCACCCACTCTCGTAGTTCTGGGGAAGCTATCCCGACTGTAAAAGGTACTAAAGTTTCATCTACATCCAATACCAGCCCTTTAAGCCCGTATTTTTGGATAATATCTGGTGTTAGGTTCAACACTGAACCCTCTAAAATCAAGTCAGGTTGCAAAAGGTTGTTCCAGGCCATAGTCACCAGTCAAATTTAAATAGCTCAGACAAATGAGCATAACCCAATATAGTTTAGTTAGTCGAACTCCATCCTGGAATATCTCCCTGAACATTTTGAGATAAAATCCCTAAAATCTTATCTATCTCTTTGATGTAATAATTATTTAAATCAATAAATATATCGTTTTCTTTTAATTTCAAAAACTTCCAAATATCCCCTGTTGTTACCGCACCGTAAATTTTTCTGATTTCATTGCCTTCTTGTTGATTAAACAATTGTGCTGCCAACATTGCGGCTGCACATTGACCTAATCCACCTGTAATATTTTCATTTTTGGCTTTAATAATAACCACCACAGGCACATTAATTGTTAGTTGCTCTTTAGAACGACTAATGATAAAGTCACAGTATCCATTCAAACTTTTTCTGCATCTACATTAAAGTCTGTTCCCGAAAATAAGCTAATTGGATAATTAGCTCTGCGTCTTACCTCCAACAATATCGGAGTGATAATCATTTCTGAACGAGCTTTTTCAGTATTAATTGCTAAAGCCAGTTCCGTAGTTTCTTCTAAAGAATTTTTGAGTTTCTCACTTGCTTGTAAAGGTTCTATGTCAGCACATAAATCAGCTTCTTCATCAATGCGGATGCTGAACGACTTTTTAAATTTACTTAATGTAAAATCGCTATAAGCCATTTTCAGCACCTCATACCAATTTTAGATTTATAGCCGTAGTCACATAGGTTAGGACAGTGTTGATTGCTCAAAGGCTTGAAACGACCGGGTTCTTACTCAGCACTCAGCACTCAGCACTCAGCACTTTGCTATAGATCGTGGAATTGAAAATCACGACCAAAATGCTCGTTCCAGAATCTTAAACAATACTAATTGTGCCAATTTAGTGTCAATTTTCCATAGCTTCCAGATTTAATGGGACATGGTAAAAGGTTGAGGTAGATTTTGATTACAATGAAAATTCACAATTAAAAATTCAAAATGTAACATTTTCATTTTGAATTTTTAATCTTATTCCACTTCATTAAAAAGATGTTCTTCTAAGAGAGGTTGCACTTTACGAAACTCCTCTGGAGAAAGTAATTCTGGCTCACCTGTTTTTGTTATCCGTGCAAAAAACAACAAGGGATCTAGAGGTGTATAAATTGCATACTCCTGATCTTCATCATAGAAGCTAGCGAGTAGCTGTAATTGTTCTGGCTCTAAATCTTCCCCTTCGTCTTCGATTTCTAAGGTAAAGAGTTCTGATTCTTCAACTGGCGGTAAATCACCTGCAACTGTCAGAGCATAAGCTGTGTTCTTCAATATCAGGTTCTGTTCAGATAGCACAGCTTGGGCATTAGCAAAAATTTGCTCAATGATGGCGTCATCTTCTACCAGAACCGCTTCTTCTTCCTCACCGTCACCTTCCCAAGAAAAAATTTCTACAGGTGAGTCTACAGGAAGAAGCAAAACGTATTCTTGCTCATCAACCTCAAGGCGATGCTCTATATAACAGTCGAGCGATCGCCCTTTGTCATCGGTTAAAGTTATGGAACCCGCATGAGCGTTATCATTTTCTTCAGGAAATGGAGAGGAAAACATAGCCGAAATGTAGAAATTTAATAAATACCAGCAACTTTGGAAATCGCTTAACTATTTAGCGACATATTTATTATGTCAACCAAATAGCTTTATACGTAGATACAACCGCTGGCTAATCGTTTTCAGAATATCATGTTAAAAGGTATCAATACTCAATAGCTACAACTGAACTGCGGGAGCTGGCACGCTTAACATCCAGCCATTGTTGCAAAATCAAAGCGGCTGCCTTGCGGTCAATTAAACCTTTATGGCGTGATGGGGAGCACTTTTCAGCTATCAGCAGTTGCTCTGCTTGAAATGAAGTTAATCGTTCATCCATGTATTCCACAGGCAGGTTTAGTGCCTTAGCAAGTCTTGTAGTAAATTTCTGAACTTGACGAGCCTGAAATCCTAGTGAGCCATCCATTGAATAAGGTAAGCCCATAATTAGAATTTGCACCTCACGTTCATTAACTATTTGTCGGATTCGCTCGACATCTTGCTCAAAAGATGCACGTTCAATTGTGGTGATACCCGTGGCAATTAAACCCGTGCGATCGCACCCAGCTACACCAATCCGCTTGCGACCAAAATCTAGTCCCAAGGCTGAAATAAACGGTTTTGGTTGCTCTTGGGATATCACACTAATTCTCCTGCTGTCCATCTGCTGATTCAGCAATCGGCGATGTTTCTATAGTAGGGTTTTGGTTTTTTACCGAAAAGTTAATCGGTTCTGGCTTGCTTGGCAGAGGCTTATCGGATGATGGCAGATTTCCTGGTTGTATCCATGACATCCCACCTGGTATAGGTTTACGAGTAGGTTGTAGACCTTGTAGCATATCAGTCCACTGGATGCCTTCTAAGGAAACGAATTTCGACTCTCTTAACTTGTGCCACACAGAGCGAGACATGACTAATGTATGTTCTATGCGTTTTGCCCCTATTCGCTCCAAATATTCTTCTCGCTCTGCCTGATAGTCTGAGGAGGCTAGTTGTAACCCTTGCTGGGGAAAATCTTGGGCAATGCGAGCTAGTTGAGAGAGTAATTCTGGATAAAGCCAGGTGTAAGCAGGATGAACTGTCAGCGTTGCAACATGGGGAACTTCACCCTTGCGATCGAGTTGCACCTGAAAATAACCGATCGCAGCTTTGCGTTGCGGTTCAAATACGTAACCACTGATTACTTCTGTTTTAGTCAGCCATTGCTTCACTGCATCAGTTAAAGCACCAAATAAACTGGTTTTAAAGTCGCGGGTATTACGGTCAAAAACCTGACGTACCAAAGGTGGCATCGATGCCGTATCTAGTTGATATAGCAACTGGGCATCAGCATTGCTCACTGGCAATAGGTTGGGCAAGTCTGGCTCTGCTTGTGCTAATTCAGCCAGTAATTCTGGCCCAATTTCCCAGTATGTCATTTCTGCCAAACGCTGGAATCCATTTTGCCGATATAGTGCCAGCGCCTCTATGTCATTGATGTTAACTTCTAGTAGCCAAGTGCGAGCTTCTAAAATCGACTCAAAGCAATGACGCAAAAGTTGCGAACCAATTCCTTGTTTATCTACACCACGCTCTAGTAGCACTTGATCGATCCGCCAAGTACTGCGTGTGCGGTTAAAGGGTGACACTTGAATCATTCCTAAAAGTATCCGCCCTTGCTCTGCGACAAAAGCACAGAGGCGATACTGTAGCGGGTTAGGAAACCAACTTAAAAATTTGAGTAATCCATACCAGCGACGCAGCCTTTGCATCTGGCTGATGGCAAAACCTGCTCCCTTCGGAGTAAGGGCTGCGAATGACTCTTGAGTTATGCGCTCAATGCCGTCCAGATCCCGGTATTGGACTGGTCGGATAACAACGCTGAGGTTTCTGGGAAGTAATGAAGTCATTTTTATTCGAGCCGCCATTTAGCCTTAACTAACTGCTCTTCAAAGGAAGGAACTGCTGCAATAATCTTAACTAGTTTCTGCTCTCTACTATTGTGCCAAAAGGGTGATTTTAGTAACTTAATACTTAAAAAGCAGAAAAAGCAGACCTTGTGAGAACACCATTGGCATTGACCCAACAACATCTGCCCTTATTTTATTTGAATTTTGATTAAAATTTGTATATATTTTATAACCCTTGCCGAGAAACTAGCTTTTCAAAGTGGGCTTGGGTTTGATGGAGTAATTGGTGGCGACTATCTACTAGTGTTTGCTTCAGCGTTGGAACAAGATTGCGAGCTTGTAAAGTCATGTGAAGTTGCAGGTTGGCAACATATTCACTGAAATCTTGATTCATTTCATCTGCGCCCGCATCTGTTAATAAATTTGATTCCATTGCCACTGTGTTCTCCTGTGTTAATCCTGTGCTGTCTCTCTTCATGACCAAAAATTATCACGTTGTTTGGACTAACTTCTTAATTTGCAATGAAGTTTAACGCTTCTTAGAATAGCGTGCCCTTTAAAATCTCAAACCAACACCACCTTGTACGGAGATAGCTGTACCACTGCTATCTCGGTAGGCATCAAAAGCAATAATGGCATTGCCAAAAAGGACAGTATTGCTATTTGGGATCATATAATCGATGCCCGGTTGTAAAGCAAAACTAATTTTGTCACCCACCGGAGAAGAACCACCACCACCAGCCAATACTAATCCAGCGCCCAAGTAGGCATCAGCTTGCCAGTTGAGAGGGAAATCGTAAGAAACTGTTGGTACAACTGCTGTATTATTACCAATTAAAACTTGGGCGCGGAGTGAAATTGGTGCTTCCAAAAGCTTGTAGCGCCCCGCGATTACTCCCCCAAATTGGATACCATCGGTAAAACCAACAGTGGGGCCGATACCAATATAACTGCCATAAGCTACTTGAGCTTGTGCTGGTTTAGTACTAACCAGACTCAAGACCAAACCAGCCCCCAAAACTGAAACCAAAGATGGAATATACTTCATAACCAACTCCTCACACCAATTTGTCATTTGTCATTTGTCATTTGTCATTGGTAATTGGGCATGGGGCATCGGTTATTCTCTACCTGCCCCTCTGCCCTCTGCCCCTCTGCTCCCCTGCTCCCTTCATTCTACGGGCAACGGGGATGAATGCCTCCTTGAGTACAAATGTATGCTAGTTGCTTGGCATCTAAATTTTTGGCTTTAGAAAAATCAACCCCTTGGACTACGGCCGATACTGAGCCTAAATCTGGGGTTTGGACAAATTGATCTGCTGGATCTTGTTTGCTAGGAGCAAGAATTGCCCCTTTAAAATCTGCTCCAGCGATGTTTGCCCCTCGTAAATCTGCAAGACTCAGGTCGGCATTTTGTAAGTTAACGTTTTCCATTTGGGCAGAACGTAAAACAGCACCAGTTAAACGAGTAGCGCTGAAGTTAGCATTGCTGAGATTAGCACGATCCAAATAAGCTCCTGACAAATCTGCCCCTTGCCAATCAGTGTTAGTTAAGTTGGCAAAAGATAATTGCGTTCCGATGGCAGTGGCGCGACCTAAACGCGCTGCATACAGATTGGCTTCGTTCAATTTGGCATCGCCTAAATCTGCCCCAGTCAAGCTGGCTTTTTCCAAAACTGCGTTTCGCAGATCGGCTCCTACTAGTTGGGTGCTGTTGAGTTTAGCATCATATAGACGCGCGTTGGATAAGTTGGCTCTGTTAAGAGTAGCGCGACTCAAATCGATCCGGTTCATCAAGACGCGACTGAGGTTAGCATCAGTAAGATTGGCTTGCTGCAACTGAGCTTGGCTTAAATCAGCCATTACATCGTCATAGGTATCCCAGCGTCCATCTTCACCCACACCCCGGAAGCGACTAGCCTTAAAGCTGGCTTGGTTAAGATTTGCAGATTTAAACTTAACTCCAGATAAATCAAGATTGTCTAGTACTAAGTTGAAGTAGGAACTTCCAGAAGTACCGCTTTGACCTAATTGAGTCCTATTAAGGTCAACACCCTCAATTTTTTTACCGCTATAAACAGAGAGAATCTTGTTGATTGTCCGTTGGTTTCTTTGTAGCCGCCCTTGCCGTAATTCCCGCTCTTTGGTTGCAGTGCTACCTACAGATTCCAGTTCGCTGACCAAAAACTGATTCTTATTTTTGAGTTCTGGGATGGCTTGGGGCCCGACAGTTGTCAAAGCTTGTTGAATTGTATCCAGAAGGCTGGGATTAGTTTCGCTAACTAATAAATCCGCCAGAAATTTAATGGATTGTGGGTCATTAAGACCACCCATAGCTAGAATTGCACTTTGGCGTTGCTCATTAGTCGCCCCAGAGTTGGGAGTCAATTGTTTGACAAGTTCGAGGAATTGTTGGCTGTTGATTTGCTTGGTTGCTCGCTGAGATTGTTGAATTTGGATATAAACTTGAGTGCCAATTAAAGTTGCCAGCACAGCAGTCATACTCGTCAGCCCTATCCCAAACAAAGTCAGATTGGGATTTTGCTGTATCCGCCGCCACAAATTAGGCGAATGGCTGGTTTGATCTGCCGCTAATTCTTCTCCCTCCTGGTTTTCTTCTGCTTGATCGTTACCATCAGCAGACTGAGCTTGTTTGTTCCTAGCTAAGAGTGCATCGATTGTATAAGTACCTGCCAGTTGATCGTGTAGTGCGCGACGCCCCCGACGTGATGGTAAGCCTATCCCTTCACCCACAATCATTAATAAAGATAAAAATGTGAATAATCCTAAATTCGGAAAAGCAAAGCTGTAACGCCACAGCAGATAGGCGATGGAAATGGGTACCGTCCAGCGCCCAACTCCTTCTCTAATCACAACTGCCCCCAATCCGGGCGCCTTTCCTTGCTCATTGACAACCCGCACTTTTAACCAACGTTTCCCAATTGTGCTACCAGTCTTAGCTAATAAATACAATTGCCACCACGAAAGAGTTACAGGTGCTAACAAGGCAATTGTCCACAAAATATTAGTCGGCCATGCAACGTTACGAATGCCATAACTCACAGGTAGAGCTAGGGGTCTGGCGATCGCTCTTTCTGTGACTACCAGCACGGGGTTCAGCGGCACTCGGTTCAGATCGCTTCTAGAATTGGCATAGACACCAATGCCGAAGGGAATCAACCCACTAGTAACCACGAGTGTGATTTCAGCCGTCCAAGCAGCAAAACGCCTACTTGCTAGCAGCAGCGAATTGGCTCTTTCCGATTTTTTTGACTGACCAGATTGATTACTAGTTCTCCTGACAATTGGTGAGGTCATCGTATAATTTCCTTTGATATTATTTCTACGCCGCGATCGGCACAATTAAAATAGACTAAGCTAGTCAGCAAAAAGAAAAGCATATTGAAATAGGATTTAGGAGTTATGCAGCAGAATTTTGGAGTCTGAATGGGCTGCTCTAACAGAAATCAAATAGGCTTTATACCTAGTTTTGACACTTAGCTTGTGTACTTCAACTTCCTGGAAATCCTCTATAAGTCAGAAGCGGTTTTTATTCCAGCTCCTGACTCTCATAACTCCGGGCAGAGTGCAAAGTAAATGCATATCAACTTATTGCTTACGTTGAAAGCTACCAGACACAAAAAATTTGTATCCAACATACACTAACACTGCCAAAAGTGCCAGACTGATTACAGATGCAACTAGTTTAAACACTGCTTGCAGTATCGCCAAGCCTACTAGCACCGTTACACCCGAAACTATCAGCTTTTTCATACCAGATAAGCTGTTGAACCAAATCTGAAATCGCTCTAGTTGCAAGTTAAAGCTGGCAAAAACAGACTGAGACGTTTGTTTTTTTTCTTGTGAAACTACCCCAGGCGGGGAATTAATCTCTGCCTCTAGCTTATCGAGACGACGCTGTAAGTCTTCTTCTGGTTGAGGATTCATTAATCTTTCCTACCTCATTAGCATACTTATTCAACAATAGACCAATTAAATTCTATTTTTGGTGGTTGTCTTAGTGATTTTAGCTAATCTCTGTGCGTGCAAGACCTTACAAACATCAATTCTAGAGACGTTGCAATGCAACGTCTCTAAAGACACCTATCAAATCTTCACAAATAATCTTTAATTGACTAGTATTGCTTTATACAGCAGCTTTTGGAACCAAGACGGATTGTTGTCGTCTATATAAATCAGACTGTCTAACAATATTGCTCTAAAAAAATCTGGGGCATTAATTAAAATGAAAACCCTTAGGCTACTTGCAATTATTCCCACGGCTTTGGCGATGAGTCTGGTTTTCACTGAAGCTAATTTGGCACAGACACCAACAATCCAAATTAATCGAAATTCCCAACCCGATCCATTGATTTTGAATGGAAAATCTGGAGGAAGTGTCAAAAGTAATTGTGGCAATATTACCACTGAGCCTAATCAAGTTATCCAAGTTACAGAGTCATTACCTTATTTGCGATTAACAGTAGAGAGCCAAGGAAAGCCAACACTGCTGATCGACGGGCCTGGGGGGCGCTTTTGCGTACTAGCAGATAGTTACTCTGGAGGTAAGTCAGAACTTTCTGGTTATTGGCAGCCAGGAAAATACTCGCTGTATGTGGGCGAACTATCCCAGCAACAGTTTACTTACAACCTTTCAATCTCGCAAAAAAATAAATAGTCATTAATTTTTTGCTTATGTTTTGCTAATGACTAACGATCCTTGACTATTCTTCCAGCGATTTGGCTGGAACTTCAACAGCAGTGACATCAATTGTGCCTTCTGGTGTGAAGCGCTGAAAATGACTATTTTGTACTAACAGCAACTCGTTACAGTTAGGACATTGCAACTGACTGTTATTTAAACCTGTAAATTCATATCTACAGACAGGACATTGATCGGCAACCAAGTTGCGTTGCAGCCACCAACGAAAGCCAAAAAAAGCCGCAATCGGTGCCAACAACAGCAACCCGAAAATAATTAGCAATGAATTAACTAACCAACCCAAGCCCACTGATGCTAGCAACCAAATAACTGCCAGCAGGGTAAGCCAAGGGCGGAGATTTAAAAGATTCAATTGAAATGACTTAAAGCTCATTTTTAATAAATTTTTTCCTGCTCTCCTTCTAGGATAGCGATTTTAGTCATTAGTTATGAGTCATTGATCGTTTGTCATTTGGACTCAAATGGACTTTATTACTGAGGATAGCAGCATTTTTTCTAAGTGCTGTTGGAAGGCATTGATGCCAAATAGAGCGATCGCCTGTTCTCGCAGCCACTCCCCATCACATCGCTGGTCATCCCCTTGAAGCATTTCTATACAAGCTGCTGCTACAGCATCAGGATTGCGGTGTGGAACCCGCCATCCCAGTTTACCATCCTGCAAGGGGTCAGCGGAACCATCATCGTCACCAGATAACACCGGCACTCCACAAGCCATTGCTTCTAGATAAACTATGCCAAAGCCTTCTTGTGAAGGCATAATATAGGCATCAGCAAGGCGGTAATGTTCCATTAATTGTTCTGTGGCAACGAAACCAGCAAAGACAACGCGATCGCTCACACCTAAATCTTCTGCTAGCTGCGCTAATCGCGGTTGGTCATCGCCGCGGCCAATGACTAAATATTTCACTTCTGGGAAAACTTTAGCGATTTGTGGTAAAGCCCGAATCGTGACATCTACACCTTTGTAAATATCTCCTGACCATAACCGCGCTACTGTCATTAACACTTTCGCGCCAGTTAAGCCATACTTCTGGACTAATTCTGGTTGTTTGAAACCAGGAGTAAATTTATCCGCATCAATTGCACAAGGCATCATCTGTACCATTTTCGGGTTTAGACTATTGGCAACACAAGCGCGATCGCGGCTGTAGCGACTAATTGTCCAAATTCCCGCTGCTGATGTCAGGGCGCGACGTTCTTGATTTTTCAACGGTTCCCAGACTTCTTTGCCGTAAGTTAGCACGGTGTAAGGAATCCCCAAAGGCTGGCAAAGTGTTTGGATTAATACTGCTAAGTTAATGTGACCGCAGAAAACCTGCTGCGGACGGCTCTGCAACAAACATTTCAGTAAAGCCGCTGCCATTTGCAATCTCCCCAAATAGGGAGACTGATTTTTAAAATAATGAAATTTTAAGTTCTCGTCTTCAAACGGATTTAAGCTATCAGCACTATCTCGCAGCAAAAAGACTTCTGCCTTGTAGTCTTGGCCCAATCCCAAATAGGCGCGAAAAATATCTTTTATATAGGATTGAATACCACCTTCGTGAGCAAAAATTTCTAAAAACACGAAGACATGGTTAGTTGTTTTGTTAACTTTATCACCTAAATTCAGGTTTTTTGTCACTGTAGTGATTTGCATCTTAAATTATTTACACTTGCGGTAAGGGCGCGATTGCACCGCTTTGTAACCGCTCTAAATCTGTTTTTACCATTTTTTCTAAAAGTTCCTCAAAGCTTACTTGGGGTTCCCAGCCGAGGTTTCTTTTAGCTTTACTGGGGTTAGCTACTAGTTGAAAATGCTCATCTTGTCGCAACAGGCTAGTATTTAAGACTACATGGTGCTTCCAATCCAAGCCGACAGACTCAAAGGCTGTGGCAACTAAATCTCTCACACTGTGTAGTTTACCAGTGCCAATCACATATTCTTCTGGTTCATCAATTTGCAACATTAGCCACATTGCTTCTACATAATCACCTGCAAAGCCCCAATCACGTTTTGCATCAAGATTACCCATTTCTAAGGTGTCAGTTAAACCCAATTTAATTGATGCAGCCGCCAAAGAAACTTTGCGTGTGACAAACTGAGGTGGGCGTAGAGGAGACTCGTGATTATATAAAATTCCGCTACAGGCAAATAGTCCATAGCGCTGTCTATGATGCACCATCGTCCAGTGGGCGTGCATTTTAGCCGCAGCATAAGGATTTTTTGGACGAAAAGCGGTTTCCTCATCTTGAGGCGAGAGGAATACATCGCCAAACATTTCTGAACTGCTGGCTTGATAAAATCTAGTAGACAAACCAACTTTTCGTACTGCTTCCAAGAGCCTAGTAGCTGTACCAGTTATTAAATCCAGGGTTCCCAATGGATCGTTCCAGGAGTCGGGTACAAAACTGGGAGCCGCCAAATTATAAATTTCTTGGGGACGCAATTGTTCAACAGCGGTCAACAGTGCCGCACTATCCCTCAAGTCAACCGTAAAAATTTCTACCTGATTTGCCAGTATTCCCAGTTTTGTCAAATTAGGTTGTCGATGTGGGGGTACTAAGCCGACAACTCGATAACCACGGTTGAGGAGCAAATGGCTGAGATAGTAGCCATCTTGACCAGTAATTCCTGTGATTAGGGCTGTCTTAGTCATATTTTGTCCCTTATTCTGTCTATCTCTTTAAGCACAAAATGGCACTTGTTGGAGAACAAACATCAAGACTCTCAACACTGCTGACAAATCTTAACAAGGGAGCTAGTATAGCTCGAATGCTATTTTTACTATATTCATTAATTATTTTTATACAAAAACCTACTTAAGATTTTACAAAAAAATCATAATGAGTAGGCAATTTCACATAAAAAATATATTTCTCCAATTTAAAGAATACTGAAAAAAGAGTATACTTTTATCAATCAAATAACTATGTATTTCAGCAAAAACTGCTTCTGTTTAAAAGTGTGTAGCTCCACTTTTGGCAAAGTCTTGATTAGCTTGGTAACGACTATATGAGAAGTTTTATTTGTTTGACTCCTAAGTACAAGAGAGTATTGTAGAGAAGAAAAGCCCTCGTTTTTTGTGGATACTCCTTCCCTACAGTCCACTCTCCTCACAAGCCAAAACTGACATCAGAATTATTCTCTCCTTCCTTTAGCCTTGACTATTTCACTGTTACTTTTGTGCTTCTACAGAGTATTTGACAATGAGCAGGCAATTTCTACCATCCGCACCACGTTCGTATACAACCTTGTCAGCCAACCGCCGGAGGAGAAACCATCCATACCCACCTACTTGCAGAGTACCTGGGGCTGGCTCTGCGATCGCATCAGGATTGAAAGGTTTTCCGTAATCCCAAATTCTAATCTCTAGTCGGTCAATCCACAGATAAACGTTAATTTCAATGATTGTTTCTGGGGGTAACGCATGATGAGCGTGACGAACAGCGTTGGTAAAGCCTTCTGCTAATGCTAAATTGAGGCGATCGAGTTGGGTTTTTGACCAGCCAAGTTGAGACAAGTGTTGCAGACAAAATTGCTCAAACCATTCTTGCACCTGGTTTAAGAGCCTGAGTTCGCTCTTAACCGTCAGATGGTCTTGCTGCACTATACTAAGCATTAACTGTGAGTTGAATATAAGTAAACCCAAGTTGCTAGTTATTAAATTCTGCGCTGTTCGCAAAATTTCTCTGACATAAAAAAATCTAAATTGACATATTCTATGTACCAAAATACAAAACATGAATGATTTTGGCATTCTGAGGGTTGTAACTAGCAACTTACGTTAAGTAAGTAAGAAATGTTTGTATTTGTTGACTTTTGATGATTTGAGATTTTGGAATAGCTTTTCCATCCAAAACTTCAAATCCCAGATGCAATCTGAACTATTGAAGAAGAATTCAGAATAGAGAATTCAGAATGCAATCAGTGAGGATACCCTGCGGGATCTTGCTAAAGACCCAAAACTATCTTGTTGACCACTAAAAAAGCATATTTAGTGTATGAATTAAACCCGTTTATTCAGGCGCTATCTACGAGACGCTGTGCGTAAGTTGCTTTTGCGTAGGATGCGCGGATTTGCTTTGGGTGGCGTTACCCGCTTTTTCATCATTCAGAATTAAATTCTGTTAGCGGATAGCTAAGGTTTAGCCCATTCTGGCTTCTGACTCCTGAATTCTTTCCTGTTAAAATTGACGCCTGTTGATTGTTTTCAAAAGCACATCTATCTGCATCTGCTCTTGAAACTCACAGGCGTCAAAGCACTTTGTGGTGACTAATTTAGAATAGTCCCAAGGTCAAAGATTTATCCAATGGCAAAGCAGCACCAATACCTAGCCACACGGTGACAAGAGTACCAACAAGGAATACTGTGGTTGCAACTGGACGGCGGAAGGGGTTTTGGAACTTATTCACGTTCTCAATAAAGGGAACGAGGATTAGCCCTACTGGTACGGAACCCATTGCTAACACTCCTAAAAGTTTGTTAGGAAGCGATCGCAAAATTTGGAAGACTGGATACAAGTACCACTCTGGCAAAATTTCCAATGGTGTAGCGAAAGGATTTGCTGGTTCACCGGTCATTGCGGGATCTAGCACGGCTAGAGCCACAATCGCAGCGAAGGAACCCATGATCACAATTGGAAAGACGTAAAGTAAGTCATTAGGCCAAGCGGGTTCACCATAGTAGTTGTGACCCATGCCTTTAGCGAGTTTGGCTCTTAACTGAGGATCGCTCAGGTCAGGTTTTTTTTGTGTTGACATTTTTAAATGTGCTCTCCTGCTTAAGTTAAATTAAAGCATTTGTGAAAGCTATCAGCTACTAGGCAACCAAAAGGCGGAAAACAGCGTTTCTATATCTACAGTCATCCGCCTGAAGTTGTCTATAGCTTGAGGCTTCAGATACAAGTATTTGTTTTTTGGAACTTATGTGCAATTAATTTCTTGTGTTTCATAAGTTTAAAACAAACAACTCGATCTGAAAACTAACAAATGTTGCCTTTCGCTAATAGCTGAGATTACAAAGGCCCGGAAATACCTTGCTTGCGGATCATCAAGAAGTGAAACAGCATGAATACTGCAATCAACCAAGGCAGTACAAATGTGTGTGCGCTGTAGTAACGAGTTAGTGTTGCTTGACCAACACTGGAACCGCCGCGCAGCAGGTCAGAAATCAGAACTCCAACCACAGGAATTGCTTCTGGTACGCCGCTAACGATTTTCACAGCCCAGTAGCCAACTTGATCCCAAGGTAGAGAATAGCCGGTAACTCCGAAGGAAACGGTGATCACAGCTAGGATTACACCACTTACCCAAGTCAATTCGCGGGGCTTTTTGAAACCACCAGTGAGATAAACCCGGAAGACGTGCAAAATCATCATCAACACCATCATGCTGGCAGACCAGCGATGAATGGAGCGAATTAGCCAACCGAAGTTTACTTCAGTCATGATGTACTGGACTGAGGAAAAAGCTTCAGTAACTGTTGGCCTGTAGTAGAACGTCATGGCAAATCCAGTAGCAAACTGGATGAGAAAGCAAACCAAGGTAATTCCACCCAGGCAGTAAAAGATATTGACGTGGGGAGGGACGTACTTGCTAGTAACGTCTTCGGCGAGTGCCTGAATCTCCAGGCGTTCCTCAAACCAGTCGTAAACGTTGGCCATACAATCTCAAGTTCCTAAAAGTCGGTTGCGGTTGATAAATCCCGAAGTTCTGAATCGGCAGAAGCCTTCGCTCAGACTTCTCTCCCAATTAGCAATTTTGGGATTTTAGTAAAGGGTAGTTTTTTTCTTGCTTTTCAGCTTTCAGTGTGCTAAGAGACTTCAGAAACTTTACACTCTGTAAAGATGGAATATATTGCGATCTCTTTACGCCCCTACACACAAAATGGTGGACACAAAGTAGATTTTATCCTTTGGTGAGTGGATACGATGCATCAGTTGACTGAACAACTTGATGAGAAAAATGCACCACTTCTATAAAAAAAGTAACATAATCGAGAGATAGATTTCATCAAACAACAGAGGAAGTAGGCATTATCTAGGCAATTTGGGTTGAGGTGGAATTGATAATGGGGTTCATGAATAAACAAGTCTTTCGGGTTGGATTTTCATTGTTAATGGCGGTTTGCTTGGCCTTGGGTACGCTAACTCAGCCATCGCTGGCTTTGACTGGAGAACAAAAGCTGGTTTCGGAAGTTTGGCGAATTGTTAATCGTACTTATCTAGATGAGACATTTAATCATCAAAACTGGGCGGCTGTGCGGCAAAAGGTTCTGGAAAAGCCGCTGCCAGACTCAAATGCCAGTTATGAGGCAATTGGGAAGATGCTCAAGAGTCTCGACGATCCTTTTACCCGCTTTTTAGATCCAGAACAGTACCGCAGCTTGCAGGTAAATACTTCTGGGGAACTGACTGGAGTAGGATTGCAAATTGCCTTGAATTCTGAGAATGGGAAGTTGGAAGTCGTGGCTCCCATCGCCGGTTCACCGGCAGATAAAGCGGGGATTCGACCACGCGATCGCATTCTCAAAATTGAAGGTGTTTCCACAGAAAATCTCACCCTTGATGAAGCTGCTACCAGAATGCGCGGGCCGAGTGGCAGCCTTGTGACTCTCGTAATCGAACGGGACGGAGAGGCAGAAACGGAAATTAGACTGACACGCGATCGCATTGCTCTTAACCCTGTGGTTTCAGATTTGCGTGTTTCTGCTGAGGGCGCACCCATTGGCTACCTACGTCTTACACAATTTAATGCCAATGCTTCAACGGAATTGGCACACGCTATTTCTAGTCTAGAAAAAAAAGGCGCTGCTGCCTACATTCTAGATTTACGAAATAATCCTGGGGGATTATTGCAATCAGGAATTGAAATTGCCCGTCTCTGGTTAGATTCTGGCACTATTGTTTACACTGTTAACCGACAAGGTATTCAAGGTAGTTTTGAAGCCTTTGGTCCGGCCCTGACGAACGATCCTTTGGTGATTTTGGTGAATCAAGGAACTGCCAGTGCTAGCGAAATTCTCGCTGGCGCACTCCAAGATAACGGCCGCGCCCAGTTGGTAGGCGAAACTACCTTTGGCAAGGGTTTAATTCAATCCTTGTTTGAATTATCAGATGGTTCGGGCTTGGCAGTGACAATTGCTAAGTATGAAACTCCTGAACACCGGGATATTAACAAATTAGGTATTAAGCCGGATAAAGTTATTTCCCAACCAGCCATTAACCGCGAAGAAATTGGTACTGAAGCGGATCTGCAATATCAAGCCGCTGTGGAACTTTTGAAGAAAAACTCAGTGGTAGCGGGGAAAGCTTGAAGAAGGGTACAAGGAGACAAATCAGGTGGGGATTCAGACTCCATCTGATCCCATAAGGAACAAATAAGACTTAGTTATGCCGATAATGGTAGCTGAATCACAAATTCAGTTCCTTCACCAAGTTGGGAATTCACCGCGATCGCTCCGCTATGTTTTTCTACAATGATTTGACGAGCGATCGCAAGTCCTAATCCTGTGCCTTTACCAACAGCTTTCGTTGTAAATAAATGGTCAAATATTTTTTGTTTTACCTCTTCCTCCATACCTTTACCATTATCAGCGATTGTAATTTGAACTAAATTAGTTGCTACTGTAGTGGTAATTTTAATGCAGTTCGGATTTGCTTTAATTTCGGCAAAACTTCTGCCAATATTCGATTCCTCTAAGGCATCAATGGCATTTGCTAAGATATTCATAAATACTTGATTTAATTGTCCAGGGAAACACTCAATTTGAGGCAAAGTGCTGTATTGAGTTATCACTTCAATTGCTGGACGTTGCTCGTTAGCTTTGAGACGATGTTTTAAAATTAGAATCGTGCTATCGATGCCTTGGTGAATATTAAACGGTACTTTATAGTCTTTATCGGCACGCGAGAAAGTCCGCAAACTGGTGCTGATATTTTTCAGGCGATCGCACGCCATCGACATGGCATCAATCATCTTAGGCAAGTCTTCTAAGCTATAATCCAAGTCAATTTCTTCGGCATGGTGTTTGATTTCATCACTTGCGTTGGGCAAGCTTGATTGATAGAGTTTTAAGTGTTCAACAATATCAGCGATGGTAGGTTTAGCTTGTTTGAGACTGGCAGCAATAAAACCGAGAGGATTATTCATTTCGTGAGCAACACCAGCAACCAAGTTCCCTAGTGCAGACATTTTCTCACTTTGCACCATTTGTAATTGGGCGTTTTGCAGGCCGGTGAGCGCTTGTTCTAAGTCAAGTGATTTTTGCTGCAAGGCAAGTTCAGCAACTTTGCGTTCGGCTTCAAGCCGCGCCCTTTCGCTAATATCTCGCATCACAACGACTGCACCGAGTTTATTACCCGAAGAATCGAAGATTGCTTGTCCGCTGGCTAACAAAATTCTCATAGAACCATGCTTCGGTGCAATTACCATTTCGGCATTTTCGACGATTTCTCCCTGCAAGGCGCGAAATAAAGGAATTTCCGTTTTTGATAGGGGTGTTTGACCATCAAGTTGATAGAGATCAAAATGTTCTGCCCATTGTTCTGCTGGTAATGATTCTACTGGGAGACCATGAAATTCACGAGTTGCTTTGTTAAATAGAGTCAATTTGCCACTAGCATCACAAACAACAATTCCATCGGTAATATTGTGAATAATGGCATTCAAGAACTCTCGTTCTTTGGCTAAAGATACTTCAGCCTGTTTCAATTCTTCTAGTGATGCTTGTAATAACTGAGATTTTTCCTGCTCTCTGGCATACAGCCGAGCATTTTCCAGAGAAATTGCGGTTTGGGCACAAAGTAAGTTCAGCAGTTCGACGCGATCGCTTGTAAAGGCTCCGGTTGCCAAATTATTTTCCAGGTACAATACGCCCAGCAATTTACCCTGATGCAAAACTGGGCTGCACAAGATACTCTTGGGTTGCTGTTGCTGAATATACGGGTCATTGAGTAGTTGCGGATGCACCGTGGCATCAGTAATTATTGCTGGTTGTAAGTTGCGTTTGACGTTATTAATTAAGCTAACTGGCACATCAACAGAGTCTTCAACAGGCTCTGGGTTGAGCAACATCGAGTAAAAATCGACGACGTTGGCAGCCTGTTGGTTCTGGACACCGCTCAGGGAGAGCTGTGCTAAAGCCTGAACTAGCAACCGATCTGACTGCAAAAGCATGAATACACACTTATCGGCTCCCGTATTTTCAATGACGATATGCAGCAAAGCTGAAAGCAGTTTTTCGAGTTCGATTTCCCCAGAAAGGGTTTGGGAAGCTTTGAGAATGGTAGCTAAATCTAAACCAACAGAGATGCTACTACTGTTGGAAGTGGAAGTGACACTCCCTAATGAGAAGATTGTTTCATTAGTTGAGAAGGGGGAACGGGTTTGCTGGAGGATGGGGGTGAGCAGTTGGGGATAGCGTTTTTCCAAGTCGGCAACCTTGGCTTTTGCACCCCAGCGAGCATAGCAGTAGTAGGCTTCGGTCATGTATGATTGAGCAATCCCTTGTTTACCCCAGTCAAGGTAAAATTTAGCTGCCAGTTCATTAGCCAGCGCTTCTTCTTGGATGTAATGGTTTTCTTTGGCTTCGGTGATGGCGCGATCAAACAAATTTATTGCCTCGGCTTTGTTGCCTTGCACTCGCTCTCGTTCCGCTTCAACTAGATGAAACTTGTGCAAGAAATTCATCGGGGCATGAGTTGCCCAGTACTTGAGTTTTTCTTGGTTGGCAGCGATGCATTCCTTTGCTTGCTGCTGTTCTGGGGTTGAAAGTCGCTCAAAGTATGCTATTTGAGCTAAAGACTCATAGAAATGAAAGATCGGTACATATACGAAAGCAAGGACAGCATCCAAATACTGTTTTCCCTGACTAGCTTGTTTTACGGCTTGTTCAAAGTCTGAAAACAGATAGGACACAACCAGTTTATTGATTCCCAGCAATGCTAATCCGGTGCGATCGCCTGCTGCTTCATGTAATGGAAGTTGATGCTGTTCGTTGTAGGCTGAACCGTTCAACACCAACACGTTATTTGCATCGCCCATTAAATTGAGCAAAATTTGTCGAATCAACTGGGAATAAGTCAGACTTAAATTTTGCTTGAGGTGCTTGAGCGCTTCACAATATCCGGCAACTTCCGACTCCAGCTGCGTTAAGTTCTGTCCAGCAAAATAGGAGTAAAAACCGTAGTTATACGCAGAGTAGGCCGCGAAAGTCAAATCGCCTACATCTAAACAACTACAATAGGTCATCTGCAAGGGATTTAATATCTCACCCAAATGCATTTTCCAATGCCTTGTGTACAAATACACTAGTAATAAAGTTTTCCCTTTCAATTCAGAATTTTGATAACGTGAAAGTAGGTCGAGGGCTAACTGACCGAATTCATAACCTAATTCGACGTTTCCGACCACACCACACATCAATATCCCATAAGAGGCATAGCTAAAAGTCGAGGTTGACTCATTGCCATACACGACAGACAGATAAACCTTTTTTAAAATTACCAGTAAATACAGCAGTGGCACAGACACATAAGCGCCGGGTGCTACCGATGTCAAAATTCGAGCCGCCGCCAGGATATTCGCATCCCTTGCTTGGCTGAGGTTGAGTAACTCGGCAGGTAAGCGCTCTCCAATCGCATCTGAGACTGAACTAAAGGCAGTTGCCACATCGTCCTGGGTGGGCACTGCGGGCAGTTCCACTCCCAATTGCTTTAAAATGGCAAGTGCCGCTGCGATCGCCTGGATAAATTGACCCTGAGCGATGAATGCCTCAATCTTCACCTCATAAACGCTGATTTGATCTAATGGGGTTTTGGCGTGGTTTAGGACAAGGCTTGCAAAGGCTGCCATCTGCTCTAAATTACCGCTCAGATAGGCGGCTTCTGTGGCAACTTGATGGAGTGCTAGGGTTAATTCATACTGATGCTGCCAACTGTTTTGGGCGAGTAACCCAATGCCTATTTGGGCATATTTGCAGGCGGCAGCATAGGCAGTCGCCGCTTTTGCCTTGCGACTTGCCATCAGGTTAAATTGCGCCAATTCTTGACGTTCTACGGATTGGGCGATCGAGTCAACCGCAACATTGAGTTGACTGACGATTTCAAAAATGCGTTCTTCCCAGTTGCTTTCGGGGGTGTTACTCAGGAGTAACTGTCCAATCTTCAGGTGAACAGCTTGTTTTTCATCGGCGGGAATTAGGGAGTATGCCGCTTGTTGCACCCGGTCATGTAAAAATCTATATGCAACAATCTCAGAATTTTTTTGGGCAATTAGTTGATGTTCTTCCCCAACATAAAATTTATAAATTTCACTTTGGGGTAAAATCAGACCTTCCTGTAATGCTTTCCATAAACTTGCAGCTGCTTCGATTTGGGATTGTTCAGAAACGATCGCTAACGTCGCCAAATCGAACTGATTGCCGATACAGGCTGCCAGTTTTAAAACATTTTGAGTGTTTGGTGGCAATTTCTGAAGTTGTTGTGCCATAAATTCCACCACATCATCAGTCAGAGCAAGCGATGTCTGCCGACAAGCCGCTACGCGTCTACGCACTTGCGCTACATCACACTGCCAAAAACCAACCTCCCAATCAAAGCTAATCAGCCCATCTTCATGTAACGCTTTCAAAAACTGAGTTGTGAAAAAGGGATTGCCTTTGGCTTTTTGATAAACTAACTCTGTCAACGGCAATGCTTGTTCAGTTGCACAACTAAGCGAATCGGCGATTAAATGGTTCACATCTGCTTGACTCAACGGAAATAAAGTTAGAGTGTTGACGCAAGAAGATTCCTTTTTGATTTCATCTAGCATCAACATGAGTGGATGAGCTGCAAACACCTCGTTATCGCGGTATGCACCAATAATGAATAGATAACCGCCATTGCTCTGGGACATCAACAGCTTCAGTAAATTGAGCGATGCTGAGTCTGCCCACTGCAAGTCATCGAGAAACATCACTAACGGATGCTCTGGTGTGGTGAAGACTTCAATAAACTTCTGGAACAGCAGATTGAAACGGTGTTGTGCGGCACCGCCCGATAGTTCAGCGATCGCAGGCTGTTTGCCGATCAACTGCTCCAGTTCAGGAATCACCTCGATCAGAAGTTGTCCGTTCTCTCCAACTGCCGCTAAAATCTTACTTTGCCATTGCTCCAGTTGAGTATCGCTTTCCCTTAGCAACTGTCCCATCAGATCGCGAAAGGCTTGTACAAAAGCAGACAGAGGAATGTTGCGGTTGAACTGGTCGTATTTTCCTTTGATGAAGTAGCCGTTCCAGCGGACAATCGGTTTATGCACTTCATTGACGACTGCGGTTTTGCCAATACCAGAAAAACCTGCCACTAGCATCAGTTGAGAGCCACCATTGGCCACATAACCAAATGCTTCTAATAAGGTCTTTACCTCCGATTCCCGCCCGTAGAGTTTTTCGGGTATGAGAAAGCGATCGCTGATATCGCGCTGTCCTAAATCAAACCAGGTGTGTTTGCCTGTTTCTCGCCACTGTTCTAAGCAGGTAATAAGGTCATGTTTAAGTCCTAGCGCACTTTGATAGCGGTCTTCGGCGTTTTTCGCCATCAGTTTGCGGACAATTTCGCCCAGCATCAAGGGCAATTCGGGGTTGAAATCGCAGAGAGAGGGCGGAAGTTTCGCAATGTGGCAATGCACTAACTCCATCGGTTCATGGGACTCAAAGGGCAATTTTCCACTTAGTAGTTCAAAGAAAGTCACACCTAAAGAATAGAAGTCACTGCGGTAGTCAATGCCTCTGTTCATCCGTCCGGTTTGTTCTGGCGACAGATAAGCTAGCGTTCCCTCTAGTCCATTGAGGCTTTGGATTTCTTGGGTTTCTCGTGGTAAGAGCGAGGCAATACTAAAATCAATCAGCTTGATTTGTTTCGTGTCAGGGTGAATCAAGATGTTGACTGGCTTGATGTCTTTGTGAATGACGCGCTGTTGATGTAACTGATGTAAAGTGTCTAGTAGTTGCAGAGCAATGGGTAAGAATTGCTCTAATGTCAGTGTTTTTCCTTGAGTAAATTGCCGCAGGGAAACACCACCAAAGTCTTCCATGACTAGAGCATAGCCATTATGATGGGATTCCAGGCTGTAGGGTTTGATAATGCTGGGAATATTTAGGTTTTTAGCGATCGCATATTGGTTGCGAAACTGTACTAATTCGGTAAAAGTTGGGTATTCTCGTTTTAAGAGCTTGATGACAACTGGTAGGCGATCGCATTCTCTAACTGCCCGATACACTTGAGTGCGAGAACCTGAATAAAGTTGCTCGATAATTTGGTAGCCAGCAATCCTTAAAGTTCCATCAACTTTTGCGCTCATAAGTTTTTACGAGAATTTCTTTATACTAGTGTTATAATTCCCACTACCATAAATTGGGTAACAACCATTAGAAAAGTTACATTGGGTATGGGGCACTGGAGGCAAAGAATAGGAATGCAAAGCACCTTCATGTAGAAGATATGTCCATCGCTTTTTGATAATTTACCAAAGTAGCATCAGAACTCCGTCAAGGAGTTTTTGATCGTTGCGTAAGTCTTATTAAAAATCAAATAGGTTTCCTAATTTTTACTATTTGAATTTAGATTTAATTGGGTGGTAATTCTAAACTCATTTCACCCAACAACCCCTTGCGAAAATCTGTTAAAAGTTGCCTTGCTGCTCGCTCTACATCACCTTTGTAACGATGCTCTGCTAAGGCGTGTAAATAGGTATCTCCGGTGTCTGATGTTGAATCGAGTTGGTAGCGAGACTGTAATGGTTTTTTTGGTAATAAATCTCCTGCGACAGCTTCTAAATAGTTGAGTAAATCCACTAAGGCTGCTGCTACTAGTTGGTTATCGTAAGATGCTTCACCGATATCATCACAAATAGCTAATTTCAAGGCTGCGTCTTGGTCTTCTAATCTTAAAGGGATGACACCAGGAGCATCAAGCAATTCTAAATGTTCAGAAATTCGCACCCAGCGTAGTTGGCGAGTTACCCCAGGACGAGCTGCACTTTCCACGACTCGCTTTCCTAACAGGCGGTTAATTAAAGCTGATTTACCGACATTGGGAAAACCAATCACCACAGCCCGCACTGGACGGGGTAACATCCCGCGATCGCTTCTTCTTTGATTGAGTTCTACCCCAGCGGCTTGCGCTGCCCGCGCTACTTCTGCTATACCTTTACCATGTTGAGCGTTGGTAAAATAAGGCACTTCTCCTTGACGTTTAAACCAATCGATCCATAGCGATCGCATTTGTGGTGTAATCATATCTACTCGGTTAAGTATCAACACTCGTTTTTTACCTTCTACCCACTCACCTATTTGGGGATGGTGAGTTGCTAAGGGAATCCGAGCATCTCGTACCTCAAACACCACATCTACGCGCTTCAACTGTTCTTTGAGCTTCTTTTCAGCTTTCGCAATGTGACCTGGATACCATTGAATCAGGTTTAATCTATAGTTTTGAGTTATAGCCATAGTTAATTACCAAATAAATTATTATCACTTATTAATTATCATTCACTATGGCTTGATGTAAAATCAGACGATTGCCATCAGGGTCATAAGCATATATTTCTCTGCCGTGGGAAGCAATGGAAATATTTCCTGGTGGAGGATAGCCCAAAGTAGTTAGGTAAGCGATCGCATCTTCTAAGTTACTCACCTCTAAACACAAACTGATCTTACTTTTGGCGTTCGATTCAAATTCTGATTCGTTTGTGTTTTTTGGTTTAAAAATACCTAATCGCATACTAACTAAATTAAACTCAGCATAGAGACTCGGAATCAAAGGAACTGGCTTTTGCTCCAGCAATTTGGTATAGAAATTCACTAACTTCTCAAAATTAACCGATGCTATGGTGACAAATGCGTTAGTGTACTGAAAAACCATTTGACACTCCCCCGCTTTAAGTTATTTGATTTTTTTTGCTGAAGAAGTGCGATCGCCAATCAAGAAAGACTCTCACTTTTCTAAAGTTTTTACACTCAGTACTTGCGGCGGTGTCGAATCTGGTGGATAAATCACATCTACCTGTACTATTCGCTGAGTTGAAGGTGGAAGTACAAGCTGTACCATTGGTTCTAACACCTGACCAGTTCTGTGCCATAGATGTATGTAGCGCGTCTTTTGTTGACCTTGGTCATCAAAGTAGCGTAGCCGCACTGTACCACGAAAAAAAGGAAAATCTAAGGATGGTTTGCGAAAACGTAGACCACCTTGGGATAATTTATCTTCCTTCAAAGGTGTTTCTAAAGTAACAGTCACGGTCTGGTTTTGCTTGGTATTATTGCTTAAAGGTAAGGTGAGTTTATATTCCACCCCATAATTGCCATGTGCTTCATAAGCCGTATCTGGATAACGTACCAGCATTTTAGCCGTTTGGATTTGTTGAGTGCCCAATCGACCACTAAGCAATGTGTCTAAACCATAAGAAATAGCTTTGCCAGGTTGGGGAATAGTCAGATATTTGGTTTGGGGATTATCTACCAACTTTGCTTGCCATTGGGAACCACTAGACACACCAGCTACACGCCCATAGATGAGTGCGCCACTGGTAGCATTTAGAGGAGTCGGGGTTTTATCTCGCGGCCCAGCAAAGTTGCCGGTATTTAGTAAAGCTTGCCATTCTGCAAGAGTGGGTTGGCGTTCTGTATTATCAGAATTTTTCTTGGCAAACATTGCTAAACTTGCCGCATAAACTCGATCGCTACTACGCAAGCGCATAAAGCTAGAGCGACCATTCACCGGTTTTTCTAGATTTCGTACAGGAATCGGATGATTTAACAACATCCGGCTTTGTCCTGGCGGAATTATCAGCTTTGCGGGAAAATCTGCTTGTCGAACACCTCGGAGTACATCACCAACAGCGCGATCGCCTGGACCTGAGTAAGCCTTACCATCGTTATTTTCTATGTAGGGGGGTAAGGTGACAAAGGGCGCATCCTGCATCAAATAACTCGCGGCTTGTAACACATCTACTGTTACAGGTTTTTTACCAGGGTTCTGCACAATCACACCTAGGTATAGCGTTTGTAAATCCTTGGGAGTGTGGCTGTAGTGGTGGGCGAATAAGTCAAAGCGTCCCTGAAAAGGAAAATTGAGATGCGCTGCTGAAACTTTTTTACCGTTTGGAGGAAAGGTAGAAAGTAAAATACCTTCAGTTTTAATCCATTCTGGGCTATTGCTGTTAAAAACGGGTATTTTATCCAACTTGCCTGGTAAGGCTCGAACTTCTCCTGGTTGCACAATTACTTGGGGCGCTGGCTTCGGTGAAGTTTGAGCGATCGCGGAATTATATTTTTGAGTTGTGCATCCAAAGGTTTGAGTTATGCCAAGTCCTAATAGAAGTGTAAATACAGGTGATGGAAATTTAGCCAGCATAAATTTGAGCGTCAAGAAAGCTGTGGTATCAAAGATCAGAAGTTATTACTACAAGTTCCTTGAAGGGGATTTCTGAGAATGCGATCGCAAGAAGCTAAAAGTACAAATTACAAATTCCTAATTAGAAAATCACCACACTGCGAATCGATTCACCTTTGTGCATTAATTCAAAAGCATCATTAATTCGCTCAATGGGCATTACATGGGTAATTAAATCATCAATATTTATCTTACCTTCCATATACCAATCAACAATTTTTGGCACATCTGTACGCCCTCTAGCACCACCGAATGCTGAACCTTTCCAAACGCGCCCAGTTACTAGTTGAAAAGGACGAGTACTGATTTCCTGTCCAGCACCAGCAACACCAATAATCACGCTCACTCCCCAACCTTTGTGGCAGCATTCTAATGCTTGACGCATCAATTTAACATTCCCAATACATTCAAAGCTGTAATCAGCACCGCCTTTTGTTAAATCAACCAAATAGGGAACTAAATCACCTTCTAATTCTTGAGGATTGACAAAGTGCGTCATGCCAAACTTTTCTGCCAAGGCGCGTTTGTTGGGATTAATATCCACCCCGACAATCATATTCGCCCCTACCATCCGCGCTCCTTGAATGACATTTAAGCCAATACCACCCAAACCAAAAACTACAACATTTGCTCCAGGTTCCACCTTGGCAGTATTGATAACTGCACCAATACCAGTAGTAACACCGCAGCCAATATAACAAACCTTATCAAAGGGGGCGTCTTCTCGAATTTTTGCCAAGGCGATTTCCGGCAGCACCGTATAGTTAGCAAAAGTGGATGTACCCATGTAATGATGAATCATTTGCCCATCGATACTAAAGCGACTGGTGCCATCGGGCATCACACCGCGTCCTTGAGTTAGGCGAATGGCTTGACAGAGATTAGTTTTGAAACTCAGACAATATTCGCACTGGCGACATTCGGGAGTGTAGAGGGGAATCACATGATCTCCTGGCTTGAGACTGGTGACACCAGCGCCTACTTCCACCACCACACCAGCACCTTCATGTCCCAAAATAGCCGGAAACAAACCTTCTGGGTCGTCACCAGATAAGGTAAAAGCGTCGGTATGACAAACCCCGCTTGCTTTCACTTCAACTAACACTTCGCCGACTTGTGGCCCCGATAGTCGAACGGTTTCAATCGTCAACGGCTTACCTGCGCTGTAAGCTACTGCTGCTTTAACTTGCAATGTCAGCGCTCCTATATAGTTTTGTCATTTGTCATGTGTCATTAGGCATTGGGATTAGGAGAGAGGTGACAGGTGATAGGGAATAATTTGTACCCTGTACTCTATTCTCTTTTTTACTCCCCAGTTTCCTCACAGGCATTGAACGCATGATAAACTTTTGTATTACTTCATTGTATTTACTAAGCACGATCGCGGCTATAACGATAAATTTTATTACCTTTGTCAAAATATCATTCTCTAGCTAGATTGGTTAAAGGCGGCAACAGCTGTTTTGGCAACGATGTAAACTGGATGTCAGCAGCAAACCCCAAATAATTTGTCCACCCCTCAATTAATATATTTTGTTACAGCTTATGAACCCTGCCCTAACTCAAATTGGCGCTCAAATGTCCAACCTGACTGGCGTCAGAGCAATCATGAAGGATATTATCGAAACATTACGAGCGGGTGCAGGGCAGCAGTTTATTAATTTGAGTGCTGGTAATCCGTTGATTTTGCCAGAAGTAGAGCAATTATGGCGGGATTGTACTGCACAACTTTTGGCTAGCCCAGAATATGGTGAGGTAGTTTGTCGCTACGGTTCAAGTCAGGGTTATGCACCATTTGTTGAAGCGATCGCTAATGATTTTAACAAACGCTACGGGTTAAATTTGAGCGATCGCAATATCCTGATCACCCCCGGTAGTCAAACCCTCTACTTCTACGCTGCCAATACCTTCGGTGGCTACACCCCTAGCGGCGAGTTAAAACAAATCGTTTTACCCCTCAGCCCTGACTACACAGGTTACGGCGGTATCTGCTTAGTTCCAAAAGCCTTAACTGCCTACAAACCAACTCTCGATATTGATGCAGCTGCCCACCGATTTAAATATCGCCCCGACTTTAGTAAACTTACAATTACAGAAAATACTGGTTGTGTCCTCTTCTCTCGCCCCTGTAATCCTACTGGTAACGTCCTCACCGATGATGAGGTGAAAAAAATTGCTGCCCTAGCTGCGCCTTACAATCTACCCGTGTTAATTGACTCGGCTTATGCGCCTCCCTTCCCAGCATTAAACTTTACTGAAATGACACCAGTGTTTGGTGATAACATTCTCCACTGCATGAGTTTATCGAAAGCTGGATTACCAGGAGAAAGAATTGGTATTGCCATTGGGGATGAAAAGTGGATTGAAGTGCTGGAGTGTTTTCAGGCAAATATGAGTCTCCATTCTTCACGTTACGGCCAAGCGATCGCAGCTTATGCAATCAATTCTGGCGCTTTAGTGGAAATTTCTCACACTGTCATCCGTCCCTTTTACCAAAATAAGTTTACCGTTTTAGAAACCAGCTTAGAAGAGGCGATGCCCAAGGATTTACCTTGGTATCTCCATCGCGGTGAAGGAGCAATTTTTGCGTGGTTATGGCTACAGGATTTACCCATGAGTGACTGGGAATTTTACCAGCTAGTTAAGCAAGTAGGTGTGATTATTGTCCCTGGAAGTACCTTCTTCCCCGGTTTAGAGGAAGAATGGGCGCACAAGCACCAATGTTTCCGCATCAGCCTCACAGGTACAGATGAAGAGATAGCCACTGCTATGCAACGTTTAGCAAAAGTAGCTGAAGAAGCTTATAAAGGTGCGGCGGTGACTGCCTAGTCTTGAGTGCTGAGTGCTGAGTGCTGAGTGCTGAGTGGGGAGATGAGTGAGACAAGAGAGACAAGGGAGACAAGCGAGAAATTAAGCAATGCCAATTCCCAATGCCCAATGACAAATGACAAATGACAAATGACAAATGACAAATGACAAATGACAAATCAGATAATTGGCTAGAAATTGGTAAGATTGTTGCCCCGCAAGGATTATCTGGAGAATTACGGGTTTATCCTGTATCGGACTTTCCCGAAAGATTTGAGGTGCCAGGAAAACGTTGGTTGTTACGTTCAGGTGACACAGAACCGCAACCAATCGAATTATTAACAGGACGTTATATCAGTAACAAAAACTTGTATGTCATCAAATTAGCTGGTGTGGAAAATTGCGATCAGGCGGAGGCGTTGCGCGGTTGTAAGTTAATGGTGCCAGCAAGCGATCGCCCCCAATTAGGCGAAGATGAATATCATGTCCTCGATTTGATTGGCTTGGAAGTATTCATGCAAGCATCTGGTGAACTCGTGGGTACGGTGGTAGACATCATCCCGGCTGGCAATGATTTGTTAGAAGTAAAGTTGCATGAATCATTTGCTACTGACAAAAAGCAGAAGACTGTTTTGATTCCATTTGTGGAAGCGATCGCTCCAGTGGTAGACTTACAATCTGGTCGTATTGAAATTACGCCGCCATCTGGATTATTGGAAATTAATAATTAGAAAGTTTAGACATACTTACAAAAATCTTTCAATGATGATTTCGTCTATATATGTCCTGTTAATTTTGGCTTGTCTTTTGGCTGTACCAATGATGTAAAAACCTTGGTCAAGGTAAGTAGCTAGCGCCCCCATATTATCTGCACGGATAAAAGTGAATAGTTTCTCATATCCTCGCTGACGGGCAACCTCAAACGTAGCATTAAATAAACTTGTAGCAACTTTTTGTCGTCGATGTGACAAAGCTACATAAGTTCCTAGCACTCCCACATGATCGAAAGCATGGGTGTAAGTAGCAAATGGTTCCATACTTTGAAATCCCACAATCTTTTGTTCATGACCACAGATAGCTACGTGGAATACTCCACGCACTGGAAAGTTTAAAATATATTCGCGTTCAGCTTCTACAGTGAATGGGGTATCAAACGCTGTGTATACTCCAGCTTCAATGATTGGGTTCAAAATGCTGATAATAGCTTCAGCATCGTTAAGTTCAACTTGCCGAACCGATAAATCCACGTTCGATTGCCTTTTAACACTAAGGAGTATTTTATTCACAAAGACTGGAAAAATTCATCATGAGTTAGATGGCTATTATTGTGAAAATAAGTAAAATTACATACTGAATCAAACCGCCAAAATCCTTGTGTAATGGAGCGTCGAAATGACATTAGCCAGTCCTCCACAAACAAAGCCTTTAACAGATGAAGAATTACGCAAGATAAACGCCTACTGGCGTGCAGCTAACTATCTTTCGGTTGGGCAGATATATCTACTCGACAATCCGCTACTGAGAGAACCGCTAAAGCTGGAACACGTTAAACCCAGGCTTTTAGGCCACTGGGGAACAACACCAGGGCTGAACTTTATCTATGCTCACCTGAATCGGGTCATCAAAAAATATGACCTCAACACAATCTACATTGCTGGCCCTGGTCATGGTGGCCCTGGACTAGTAGCCAACACCTACCTAGAAGGCACTTACACTAAGTATTATCACAACATCTCCCAGGATGCTGAAGGAATCCAGAAACTCTTCAAACAGTTCTCTTTTCCTGGTGGGATTCCTAGCCACGTTGCGCCGGAAACTCCTGGTTCCATTCATGAAGGGGGAGAACTAGGTTATGCCCTTGTCCATGCTTTTGGTGCTGCCTTTGATAACCCTGACTTAATTGTTGCTGCTGTTGTAGGTGACGGTGAAGCTGAAACAGGTGCTTTAGCAACTAGCTGGCATTCCAACAAGTTTCTTAACCCCGTGCATGATGGGGCTGTACTGCCGATCCTCCACTTGAATGGATATAAAATTGCTAATCCAACAGTATTGGCACGGATCGGTCATGAGGAATTAGAAAGCTTATTTGTCGGCTACGGCTACAAGCCATACTTTGTTGAAGGTGACGATCCCGCAGATGTACACCAGCAGATGGCGGCGACTCTAGATATAGCGATCGCTGAAATTCAAAGTATCCAAAGAGAAGCCCGCGTACATGGTTTCACTGAACGTCCCCAATGGCCAATGATTGTTTTGAAAACCCCCAAAGGTTGGACAGGGCCCAAAGAAGTAGATGGCAAAAAAACTGAAGGTTTTTGGCGATCGCACCAAGTTCCTTTTGGCAACATCGCCAAACAGCCAGAACATCTGAAACTCCTAGAAGATTGGATGAAGAGTTACAAACCAGAAGAACTCTTCGATGCTAACGGTACACTAATTCCCGAACTAGCAGAACTAGCTCCCAAAGGTCATCGACGCATGGGTGACAATCCCCACGCTAACGGCGGTCTTTTGCTATGCGACCTGAAGATGCCGGACTTTCAAAAGTATGCTGTAGATGTTCTCAAGCCAGGGCAAGCGATCGCAGAAGCTACCCAAGTTGCCGGAAAATTCCTGCGGGATATTATGCAACTTAACCAAGAAAGCCGCAACTTCCGCATCGTCGGCCCCGATGAAACGGTATCAAATCGCTTAGGCGCTGTGCTAGAAGTCACAGACCGGGATTGGGCAGCCCAGCTCCTCCCGGAAGATGACCACCTTTCCCCCGATGGTCGGGTAATGGAAATTCTCAGCGAAACTAATTGTCAGGGATGGTTAGAAGGCTACCTCCTCACAGGACGCCACGGGTTCTTCTCCTGCTACGAGGCATTTATCCACATCATTGACTCAATGTTCAACCAGCACGCCAAATGGTTGAAAACGACTAGAGATATTCCCTGGCGCAAACCAATTGCTTCCCTCAATTATCTACTTACCTCCCACGTTTGGCGACAAGACCACAACGGTTTCTCTCACCAAGACCCCGGTTTTATTGACCATGTAATCAACAAAAAAGCAGAAATCGTTCGCGTGTATTTGCCCCCCGATGCCAACACTCTGCTATCGGTAACTGACCATTGTTTAAGAAGCCGCAACTATGTCAACGTCATTGTTGCCGGAAAGCAACCAGCATTGCAATACCTAAATATGGATGCTGCTATCAAGCACTGCACCAAAGGCATCGGTATTTGGGAATGGGCAAGTAACGACCAAGACGGTGAACCAGATGTAGTGATGGCTTGTGCTGGGGATATTCCCACCTTAGAAACTTTAGCGGCTGTGGACATTCTGCGTCAGCATTTCCCTGAGTTAAAGGTGCGGGTAGTGAACGTAGTTGATTTGATGACACTACAGCCAAAAAGCGAACATCCGCACGGTTTGAGCGAAAAAGACTTTGACACGATTTTCACCACCGATAAACACATTATCTTTGCCTTTCATGGCTATCCTTGGTTGATTCATCGCTTAACCTATCGCCACACTAATCACGATCAGTTGCATGTGCGTGGCTACAAGGAAGAAGGAACCACCACCACTCCCTTTGATATGGTTGTACTTAACGAGCTAGATCGCTTCCATCTAGTGATGGACGTAATCGATCGCGTACCAAAACTAGGGTATAGGGCAGCTTATGTCAAACAGCAGTTGCAAGATAAGCTGATCGAACACAAACATTACATTGAGAAGTACGGCGACGATATGCCGGAAATCCGTGATTGGAAGTGGCCCTATTAAAAGGGAATGAGGATACAGAGGCTTTAATTCCGGTTCCCCCCTTTTTAAGGGGGGTTAGGAGGGATCAACAAGTGCCTAAAATCACAGCTAACTACTTTTCAAACAACCTCTTACGGTACTAAGTACAGCCCACCATAAAAAAGGGTCGAAAATCATGCCGCTATCGCATCTAG